>DASZVM010000088.1:0-3520 GCA_035547295.1 Puia sp.
ACATCGATCATTACGCCTTTTGTCTTTCCTTCCTCCGGCAGCCGGACCTTTTTTTACGTATCCGGCCGGGATACGAACAGACAGTGAAAGCCCGCCTGACCGAAGTGCCCCACGAACTCATCCCGCCCTTTACCCTTCGTCTACCCAACGGAACAAAGATCGAGGACCTTTTCACACCCGACAAGGAGGTGGTGGTCCAGGACTACAGCAGCCAACGCATCGCGGAATTCATTCCACCGGCACATGACTTCTGGGACGCGTGCTCGGCCAGCGGCGGCAAATCCATACTCATCCATGACCTTATCCCCGGAATGAATATAACGGTATCAGACATACGTGAATCCATCCTGCATAACCTGCGTCAGCGTTTCCGTCAGGCAGGGATCAACACTTATCACGCTTTTATCGCAGACCTGACCAAAGGGCTTCCATCCGGCATCCTTCGGAACAGCCCTGACACAGAGAAAAACCCCGCCCGTCTCCCCTATGACCTCGTCCTGGCCGACGTGCCATGCACAGGCAGCGGCACCTGGAGCCGTACGCCCGAAGAGCTTTACTTTTTTGATCCCCGGAAAATACTCACCTACAGTACCGCGCAAAAGCAGATAGTCTCCAACGTCACTGCCCATCTGGAACCCGGCGCCCGCCTGGTATACAGCACTTGCTCGGTATTTAAAAAGGAAAATGAGGCCGTTGCTGCCCTTATTCGTGAAAAGCCCGTTATGCGGATGGAACTGGCAGCTAATATAAAAGGGTCCGATCGAGGGGCGGATAGCATGTTTGCAGCCCGCTTTGTGTCTGAAGATTAATTATGGTCCAGCAGGGTGAGGGTAATTTTAAAACCGATCTTATATCCGCTCTGTGTGGTTTGCGGCGGGGGCGGTTGATAATCCCATAGTATCGTATTTCTGTACACCAGACCGACATCCTTTGCATAAGTCTCCGACCAGTAGGTCCTGGACGCAAAGGAAGTGTCTACGATGATGGATATATTCACATTGGATGAATCGTCTACCTGCAGGATGGTAACGGCGCTGTCATACGTTTTCCCTCCTGCCGTAAAAGGCTGATTGACATTCTGATAAGTATAGGTCCAGTCACTAAGGTTCACATTTTTGGGAGCCGTGAAACCATAGGAATCGTAAGGATCGTCAGGAATATAGCTGTTGCCGCTCCAGGTAATGCCATTTTGCATGGGATAAGCCAGCTTTATAAAACGCAGGTTGTTTTCCGTGAGGTCTACTGACCGGGAGGAAGCATTCACCACATTTGTTTCATTAGCAGTCCAGACAGGAGTCCCTGTTGCGGGACTAAGGTACCGTACCACCACCCAGGAAGTGTCGCCGGGAGTGTCCACGAAAAAGCTTTCCACGGAGTCTTTGGCCAGGTACTGTGTCAGGGTATCCAGCTGCCCATAATGATAAAAATTGGTGGAATCCAGCTGGTAAATGGCGTATCTCCCCACCTGAAGAGGCATGTAATAACGGGGTGGTGAATTATCCGGGTGGTTGTATAACGTTCGTTTACAACTAATTGTAGTAATCAGGGTTAAAAGGGATATAGCACCGGCCAGGCGGATATTTTTCATCATACGCTAGTAGTCCAATAGCTAACGAACCAACGGCTTATTTATTGCCGCTCCGCTGGATGATCCCCCCGCCGATGAGCTCGTCCCCCTCATAAAAAACGGCGCTTTGCCCAGGGGCAATGCCCTTTGCCTTGTCATAGAACCGCACGCTGAGCTGATCACCAGACGGATACAGGTTGCTGAGCGTCCCCCTGTCCTTATACCGGATCTTGGTGACAGCCTCCATGCCGGGGGTAATGGATTCATATTTCATCAGGTTCAACCGCCCCACCACCATTTCCTGTTCGTCAAGGTCCCCTTCATCGCCCAATACCACCGTATTGGTTTCCGGACGGATAGCCGTTACATATACGGGTTTCCCAAATGTAATATCAAGCCCCTTGCGCTGACCGACTGTATAGAAAGGATAACCCTTATGCTTTCCAAGTATATTTCCATGCTTGTCCACAAAGTCGCCGCCTGCCACGCGTTCTTCCAGACCGTCCACCCTTCTTTTTAAAAATCCCCGGTAATCGTTGTCAGGAACAAAACAGATCTCATAACTTTCGCTTTTGCTTGCCAGCTCAGGATAACCATAGCTAAGCGCCATCTGCCGGATCTCTGTCTTGCGATAAGGCCCCAGGGGCAGGAGCGTCCTGCTCAGCAGGTCCTGCTGAAGACCCCACAGCACATAGCTCTGGTCTTTTGTTTCATCCAACCCCTTGGCAATGGTATAACGGCCGTTGTCATGCCGGCGGATATTGCCGTAGTGACCCGTGGCAATGAACTCGCAATCCATGGCGTCTGCGCGTTTCAGGAGCGCCCGCCACTTGATATGTGTATTGCAGAGCACGCAGGGATTGGGTGTCCTGCCTGCCATGTATTCGTCTACGAAGTTGTTGATGACGAAGTCCCCGAACTCTTCACGGATGTCCAGCACAAAATGAGGGAACCCATGCTGTACGGCTGCCATCCGCGCATCGTTGAAACTATCCAGGTTGCAGCAGCCCGTCTCTTTCTTGGAGGCGCCTGCGCTGGCATAATCCCATGTTTTCATGGTAATGCCTACTACTTCATATCCTTCGTCATGGAGCATGAGAGCCGTAACGGTACTGTCAATACCGCCACTCATCGCTACCAGGACTTTTCCTTTACGGCTCATAATTTATTAAGATCAGGACCGCAAATTTACGAATTATTTAGTGACTTCATGCGACACTTCTATCTCCCCATCCCGCACGATCAGGTCCTTCCATTCCGGCGCGTTATCGATGTGAACTACATACACCAATACTTGATTCTGAGTCACTTCCTTTACCCACCCGATGTTAAAGTCGTAAAAAGTGCTCTTCACCAGGTTCCTTACCTCCCTGGGCAGCTCTTTTTCAGTATATTCCCGCATGCTGTAGGCCCAATTGCCCCTGCGATCGAACACCATCTTATTCCGGATAGCCCCCTCCTCGAATTCAGCCAGATAGCCTCCCGGGAATTTATACCATCGCTCGCCTTTTCCTTCACCATTCATTTTCCAGAATTCCCGGGTAGCCTTCACACCGGCACGTTCTGTCATCAGGCTATTTATATTCAGGATAGTACTGGCGGTTGCCTGAGCATGTATCGCAGGGGGAAAATAGATCATCGCCATTGTCAGCACAAACAGGATCTTTTGCATAACTATAAATTTTATGCCTCAAAACTAGATGTCATTGTGTGAATGTGCCAGCCAAAACCAGCGAACGGGGCTTAATGATGAACCAACTGTTTTTTTGGATGAGCCATCGGCTGCCGGGACGAACCGGAGGTTCGTTGTCCGAACGCTTAAGATCTGAACGGTTGTAATTTTTTCAGCAGGCCCTCTTTACGGCTGCGGGAAACATTGACAGAGGCGCCGTCGGACATGACGAGATAACCGCCTTCCCCTTTTACATATTTAACCACTTCATTGAGGTTGAT
>DASZVM010000089.1:0-5263 GCA_035547295.1 Puia sp.
ATTACTACGGGTTTGCCATCAATGTGAATGACAATACGATCACCCGGCTGAGCTTTGGCCCGGACTTTACCAATCCGCCCACAGGGGTCAACCTGGGAAACATCGGCGGCATCGACTATCCCGCGGGATTTACCTTTGTCAAATATCAGCAAAACTGGTATGCCCTTATTGCCAACAGGGTGACTAACTCTCTCACCCGTCTTAGTTTTGGGACGTCCCTTCTGAACGCGCCGGCGGGCGTAAACATCGGGAACCCTGGCGGGACGCTGGCTTATCCCCGGGATGTATCCCTTTTTACCACCTGTGATGGCGTCTATGGATTTGTAGTGAATGAGACCAGCAACGACCTGGTGAAGCTGAATTTTGGCACCGATCCGACCTCGGCCCCTTCGGCTGTCGATCTGGGTAATACAGGGAACCTTAATTTCCCTCATTCCATATCGGATTTTTTCAGGGTGGGGAATGATATCTATGCTTTTATCCCTAATGTTTACAACAATACGCTTACACGTATACGATTTGCCGGCTGCCAGGACATCCCCGGCTCCAATGCAAAGGACCCGTCGCCCGTGACCTATCAGCGGGCGGGGACTTACAATATCAATCTGCTGGCAGACCTTGGGCTGCCTACGCAGACTTCTTTTTGCAAACAGGTGAGGATCGATCCCGCCCCCCTGGGGGCTTTTCAGGGAGATACTGTATGCTATGGCAGCAGCCCTTCGTTGTTGTTTGCAACCACTGCCGGGACGGCTCCTTTCTCCATCGATTATGATGACGGCAGCAATCATTATACGGGGAACAACCTGGATGGTCATTCGCCCATGGTCTTGCCCTATACGTTGACAGACCCCGGGTCCATGACGTTTAGCCTTCATTCCATTGTCGATGCCAATGGCTGTACGACGAATACCAGTACCTCGACGAAGCTGGCCATCGACCCCATCCCGCAGGGAGGAATATCAGGGAGCACGGCCTGCAGCGCGGATTCCGCTGTTCTCCGGTTTACGGCTGCCAGCGGTTACGCTCCCTTCCAGATCCAGTTTTCAGATGGAGCGGCTATATACGTGAAGAACGGGCTGAGAGGCGATTCGGCCATTAAGCTGCGGCCCTTGGCCGCCTCCACTGACTTCTTATTGCTGTCTATCACCGATTCACTCGGGTGTTCCCGGGCAACAGGGTTTACCTCTCCGGCTGTCAACCTTCACCTGTATGCGTCACCGGTACTTCAATTCGCGCCCCTGGATGGCGCCTGCTATAATAAAGATATTTTCCGGATCGATGCGGCGGAAGAAGTTTCCGGGCTGGCCGGCGGCGGCGCGTACAGCGGACCGGGCATAGATGCGCAAGGGAACTTCCTGCCTGCACGGGCAGGGGCGGGTACGCATATGCTCACCTATACCTATACCAGCGATGAAGGATGTATGGCCTCCGACAGCACGTCCATCGTGGTTTATTCCCTTCCGCAGCAGCAGCCGTTACAGGTGATCAACATATGCGGCGGGACGCCTGTCCGTCTTTCGGCGGGTCCTGCCGGGGAAAAGAACAGCTATAGCTGGGCGCCTGCCTATCTGTTGAATGATGCCACCTCGCCTGATCCCATGGTTACGGTGGATAGCACCACCACGTTCATTGTCCGGATAACGGACTCCAACGGCTGTTCGTCTTTCGATACCGTCCTGATCAATGCGCCTGTCAACAGCAGGACAGTGCTGGCTGTTCCCAACAGCTTTACCCCCAACGGAGACGGACATAATGATTGTTTTGGCATACGACGGTGGGGACAGGTGACTGTAGAGGAGTTCTCCGTGTTCAACCGGCATGGGTCTCGGGTGTTCTCCACTAAAAACCCTTCCGAATGCTGGAATGGCACATACAATGGCGAGATACAGCCTGCCGGAGGATATGTATATGTCATCAGGGCCCGGTCTTTCTGCGGACAGGTCACCCGTACGGGTATGGTCATGCTGATACGTTGAACCTGCCATTCGTAGACGAATAAAGGTCATCCGTTGAAAACTTTCCATCTCATGCAACAGAAATAGCAGTCCGATTGTCAACCACACCGACAAGCAAGAAAATGATGGGTGGCGGGGGTATTCAGGACAGAGTAATTAAATTGCAAATACGGATAACGTAGGATTACTTTTGCTAAAATTTGCTAAAACGATTGAGATGGTACAGCTGGGAGTTTTATTGACGCAGTATCACCGCCTCTTAAGTGTGGCTGCCATACTGGATGTATTCGAGACGGTCAATTCTTTTTATGAAGAGGATGGGCGACCGCCTTTTTTTAAGATACATGTGCTGAGCGACGGGTCTCATTCCCTTGCTTACGGGCAGTATCAGATGGAAAAGCCGGATGGGGAGGTCCGTTATGACCTGGTCCTTATTCCTGCTTTTGCCAATACTGATCTGAAGAAGGCCATCCGGGATAATGAGGAGTCCATAAAGTGGCTTTGTTCCCAGCGTCGTCAGGGGGCTGCTATTGCCAGTGTTTGTACAGGGGCGTTCCTGCTGGCGGCCACGGGGCTGTTGAATAACAGGACGGCTACCACGCATGTGGATGCCACCGGGAGATTTGCCGCTGCTTTTCCTTCCGTAAAGCTTCAGGCCCATGCCGTGGTGACGCAGGATCAGGATATTTACACCAGCGGCGGGTCCACCAATAGTTTTCATCTGCTTCTGCTGCTTGTCGAAAATTATTGCGGACGGGAGATCTCCATCCGTACGGCTAAGTATTTCGCCATCGATATGGACCGGGAGCAACAGACTTATTTTGCTACTTTCCGGCCATCGCAGGCGCATCATGATGAGCTGGTGAGCCAGTTGCAGCAGCGTATCCGCAGGGATTATGCGGAGGTAAATACCATCGAGGAGCTGATCAACGATATCCCTTCCAGCCGCCGGAACCTGGCGCGGAGGTTTAAACAGGCAACCGGGGTCACATTTATCGAGTATCTGCAGCGGACCAGGATCGAGGCTGCCAAGAAGGTGCTGGAGCAGGCTTCGGGAGGGGTATTGGAATCCATGATCGCTTCGGGATACAGCGATGAGAAGACCTTTCGCCAGCTGTTCAAAAAGACGGTGGGTATGACGCCCAGCAGCTATCGTGATAAGTATGGCAAGCGATCGTCTTCCGGCCAATTGGAGGAGTCGCTTGAGCAGACATTCGGGGAGCCTCACGCGCAGTCATAGTCCCTTACTCTGTCCTCAGCGATTTCACAGGATTCTCCACGGCGGCCCTGATCCCTTCGAAGCTGACGGTGGCCAGGGCGATAAGGATGGACAATAGTCCGCCGGCCGCAAACATCCACCATGCCAGCGTAATGCGGTAATCCATCATTCGCAATACGGCGTTCATTGCCCATACAGCGGGAGGTAATGTGATCAGGCAGGCCAGCAGGACGGGCCCCAGGAATTCCCGGGTGAGCAGGAACCAGATCCTGGCCACGGTGGCCCCCAATACTTTGCGGATACCTATCTCTTTTGTGCGCCGCTCGGTCAAAAAGGCGGAAAGACCAAAGAGCCCCATACAGGATATAAAGATGGCGAATCCTCCCGCAATATTCAGCAGCAGCCCTGCGGAGCGGCCGTCCTCCAATTTCTTTTCATATTCTTCCCTGACAAAACGGAACTCGAAAGGATAATCGGGATCCACCTTTTTCATGGCATGCCCAAGGCGGTCCAGGTTCTCGCGCCAGGAAGCGTCATTCTGCAGACGTACAAAAAAATGACCCATGCCGCCCGTGTTGAGGGTGATCATCATGGGTTGGAATGCGCGGGTTGGACTGTTGAACACAAAATCCTCTATCACGCCGATGACGGTGGTATTTCCCAGCTTAGTACCTGCCACGGGCGCTTTTAGTCCCATCTTTCTTACTGCCGTTTGATTGAGCAGACAGGCATTCGTATCCGTCCCGTAGACGGGGTTGAAATCCCTTCCTTCCATCAGGTGCAGACCAGCTGTCTTTACCCAATTATATTGCACCGAGCTGGTGTAGATCATGAAGTTCTGGTCAGGCGTCTTGCCAGGCCATTGGATGCCGTCGGTCTGTGCGCCAAAATGGATGAGGTTATCCGAACCCGCGGAAACGCTGATGACACCGGGAACTTTTAGCAATTCATTTTTTACAAGGGAGAACTTACCTGACATGTCTCCCCGTGCCCGGAGGTCGATAAGGTTGGCGGGATCATATCCGATGGGACGATGTTCTACATGCCGTACCTGCAGATAAAGCACGATAGTGCCGGTGATCAAAAAGATCGAAATGACGAACTGGAAGGTCACCAGGGACTTCCGGATAAAGGAGCCGCCGCCTTTGCGGGTGCCGATGATGCCCTTTAATACTTTTACTGGTTTGAAGCTGCTGAGGAACAGGGCAGGGTAGCTGCCTGCCAACAGACCGGTGAATAGACCGACCGCCAGGATGCTGCCCCAGTTGGAGAAATTCGACATATCGAGCGAAACACGGGCGCCCGTGAGCTGTCTGAAATAAGGGAGGAACCAGGTGACAAGGGACATGGACAGAAGGAGTGAGATAAAGGTCATCAGCATGGCTTCGGTGAGAAACTGAAAAATGATCCGCCGTCTCGAGGCGCCCAATGTCTTCCGTACGCCTACCTCCCGTGCCCGGTATTCGCTGCGGGCCGTGGTGAGGTTCATAAAATTTATGCAGGCGATCAGCAGGACAAACAGTCCGATGGCGCCTAAGAGCACGATGAGTATGATCTTTCCTCCGCTGGGATGTCCATTTTTGAACTCACTGTACAGATAGGTATCGGCCATCGGGTAGGCAAATAATTCGGCCTGTTCCTGGCCCCGCTGTTTTAGAAGGTCTTTCAGTTTTTTATTCAATCCCGTTATACTGACGCCGGGTTTTGTCTGCATCCAGATGCCAAGGGCGTTATAATTCCAAAGCGCGACCCAGTCATGCTCTTTTTCAAAAAGGGAGAACGGAAGGACGATGCCAAAGCGGGCGGTGCTGTTTTCCGGCACGTCACGTATGACGGCTGCCACCTTTAGCGTATGCATATTTTCGTGCACGATCGCCTTTCCCATGGGATCTTCATTCCCGAAAAGCTTGCGGGCGGTGGTCTCCGTGATGACCACGGAGCCGGCATCCTGAAGGGCTGCTGCCGGACGGCCTGCCAGGGCGGGAAAGGTCATCATGTTGAAGTAGTCGGGGTCGGCGTATATTCCTTCTTCGTAGAGACTTTTATCTCCCACGCGTATCAGTTGCGAGTTTCCTGAAGTGGTACGTAC
>DASZVM010000090.1:0-10105 GCA_035547295.1 Puia sp.
CTCCGGCTTTTGACAAGGACGCCCTGGAAGTGCTCCGTTCGAAGAAAAACCGGATCCTTCTCCGCCAAAAGAGCCGGTTGGACCCAGGCAACCAATACAAGTCGCTGCTGAACGGCGTCCTGGAACAACAGCAGGATAAAGGCAATTATTCCGAATGGAAGGAAGTGGGCGGCCGGAACGCGACTGCCGCTGAAAAGGATGATCTGGCTTTTGCCAACATCGTTTGCAAGCACTTAAAGTCGAATGCCATTGCCCTGGTGAAGGACCGTCAGCTTGTCGGCAAAGGTTGCGGACAGACCAGCCGCGTGGACAGCGTACGGCAATCCATTGCCAAGGCCGCCCAGTTCAATTTCGATTTGAAGGGCGCAGTGCTGGCATCCGACGCATTCTTCCCCTTTAACGATAGCGTGCAGATAGCTCATACAGCAGGGGTTACAGCTTTTATCCAGCCGGGTGGTTCCATACGTGACAAGGATTCCGTCGAATATTGCGTGGAGCATAAGCTGGTGATGGTGCTCACGGGGGTAAGACACTTTAAGCATTAGGCATCCCAATATATCTCATCCTTCAGGAAGACCTCATAAAGCTTTTTCCAGCCGGCAAACTGAGGGTCATTGCCCAGGAAGGTATTGTGCCAGATGGTCACCATCAGTCCGCCCACTTTCCGGATCAGATGGTAATAATGCATCAATTCCTGCATTGCCTGTGCAGGCGTATCGTGCTGCTCATAGAAGGAGTTGGCGTCCATAAAACAAAAAGGGAACAGGCGCAGGGAGGTCTTTTCCTCTTTTTCCAGGTCGTACCAGTAAAAGGAAGAGGCTACGGAGGCACGGAAACCATTGATGCTGCCATAGCCCATGGAGAAGTCCTGCCGGATACCGTACCTGATCAGCAACCGGTAGGTATGCGGGAGTGTAAATCGTATATAATGCTGCCGGCTGCGGGTGATCTCTTTTTCCGTCATACACTCCATCCATTCTATCTCTTCCTTCAGAACGGACTCTTTATCGCCGCTGTGCCAGGATGGATGGATACCTACCCTATATCCTGCGGCATGATAGCGTACCAGTTCCTGCAGCCCCTGTTTACCGGGGGAAATATTCCTGTCCACTCCCTTTTGCCGGGATGCAGCCAGGAAGAAATAATAAGCTCTCAGGCGGCAATACAAATGCAATGAGTCCAGCCATTCATAGGCATCATAAGGGTCCGGCAGCCGGCCTTGTAATACACCGATCCTTTGTGTAAATTTCCCCCATTCGCCTTTTGATAAAGACCTCATCAAACCACCCAGGCTCCTTTTCCATCCCTTGTGGAGATAACTATAAGCTACATCGATGTCATAGGTGGGAATAAACTTAAAGGACGGGTGGCGAAAAAGGAGACCGGGATATTTTTTGGCAAGGGCCTTTTTGAATTCCTGCAGCCATATGTTTACCAGCGGTATGTCCAGGAAGCCTTCCCTCCAGGCCAATGAACGCGTATGATCAAACCGGCCGTATTCATCCGGCGTACCGGGAAGGTATTCTTCATACCGGCTGAGAAGATAGAAGACGGCGGCGAAAATGTCAAAAGGGAAGTCGCCTTTTGTGGGGAAAAAAGCTTTATGGAAGTTGAGCTCGAAGCAATCGATCTCCTGTGGATATATACCTGTTTCCCTCAGCAGGGAGACGCTGTGAAGGAAGAACTCCGCTTCGTCTGCTTCTGTCTCAGAATAATTCAGACGGGGACCAGGATGAAGGGAATATCGCTCTTTGTCTGAAGTGAGCGTTATAGGTTCATCAAAAAGCTCTTTGCTAAAGAAGTCCACAACATAAGACAGCCTTGAATTGATATAAGGGCTATAAAAAAGAAGCATACAAATTTACCATCAACCCCTCTCGGACTTCCATCTTTCGTTGAAGGTCTTCGGTGAGAAGTCCAGTTTGTCGCGGTGCGCCGTCCAGGCCTTGAATGCCCGGTTAACCACCCAGTTCTTCATCTTTCCACTGCCCATATTCATCAATCCGCGGTTAAGGCTTGCCTTTTTCCAGGCTTTCCAGGCCAGCTTTTCCGACCAGGAAGCGTATCCTTCTTCGACGGCCTCATATCTGTTCTCCAGCAGGAGTTCGTGTAAATTGATCTTTACCGCGCATACTTCCGTACAGTTACCGCAGAGAGAAGATGCGTAGCTAAGATGCTTCCATTCGCCCATGTCTTTCAGGTGGGGAGTGATCACCGAGCCGATGGGGCCGCTGTAAGTGGTGCCATAGCTATGTCCCCCGATGTTCTTGTAAATGGGACATGCGTTGAGGCAGGCTCCGCAACGAATGCAGTAAAGGCTTTCGCGTGTCTTTTCACCTGCAAGGATATTCGTCCTGCCGTTGTCCAGAAAGATAACGATCATCTCTTCCGGTCCGTCCGTCTCTCCCGGCTGTCTTGGTCCGGTGACGATGGTGTTATAGACGGTCACCCGTTGTCCGGTGCCATAGGTAGACAGCAGGGGCCAGAATAACCCCAGATCGGTGAGCGAGGGGATCACTTTCTCGATGCCGACGATGACGATGTGGGTCTTTGGGAAAGCGCAGCTGAGACGGCCGTTGCCTTCATTTTCCGTGACGGCGATACCGCCTATGTCGGAGATGATGAAATTGGCGCCGGTAATACCTATTTCAGCCTGTATATATTTTTCACGCAGCTTTTCCCGGGCAACCAGGGTAAGCTGTTCGGGAGTAAGACCGGGTTTTGTATGCAGCTTCTCATAGAACAGCTTGGCTACATCTTCCTTACTCTTATGCATAGCCGGCGTAACGATGTGGTAAGGAGGTTCGCCGTCCAGCTGCTGGATGTATTCTCCCAGGTCGGTTTCTACGGACTCGATGCCATTCTCTTCCAGGAAATGGTTCAGCTTGAGCTCTTCGGTGACCATGCTTTTGCTTTTGACGATGGTCCGGCAGTTCTTTTCCTTGCAAATGGCTAGTATCTCCTGCAGAGCTGCACCGGCATTTTCGGCCCAGATGACCTTTCCGCCACGTTGGGTGAAGACGGCTTCGAAGTCTTCCAGCTGTTTGTCCAGGGTCTCAAGCGCCCGCCACTTGATGTTCTTTGCCCTTTCGCGGGCCAGGGCCAGATCGCTGAACTGCTGTTTGCCCTGGGGGACTACAGCGTTATACCGGCCGATGTTGAAGTTGATCTTACGCCGGTGATCCATATCCTCCGCCTTTACGGTGCTGCGGGCGATGAAACTGGCTGCTGTCTCGGTCATTGTGAAAAGTATTTTTTCGCCACCTGGTCCAATGCTTCATAGAAGTCCTTTCCGAACTTCCGCACCAGCGCTTCTTTCAGGAACACATAGGCGGGCACTTTTAATTTTTTTCCCTGTACGCAGGCGGGCTTGCACATTGTTTCGCGGGGCTCGTAATTAACTACTTCATGGGTTTTGGTCCTACTGATCTTCACGGGGTATAAGTGACAGCTGATGGGTTTTTTCCAGGTGATCCTGCCATCATAGTAGGCCTGTTCGATACCGCATTTGATGACTCCCTTGCTGTCCCTGAACCCATAGGCGCACATTTTCCCCCCGATGGTGGGTGTAACCCATCCGAACTCCCTGTCATAGTTGTACCGGCCGTTGCGTTCGATCTCTTTGATGCCTTCGGGCGTGAGATAGGGTTTCACCGTTTCATAGACCTCATTTATCCTGTCCATCTCATCCTTTTCCAGGGGGGCGCCTGCATCCCCGTCCTCGCAGCAGCCCCCCTTGCATTTAAGGAGATCGCATACGAACTGCTCTTCCACCACCAGGTCGCTTACCAGGACATTATCGATTGCTATCATACTACAAATATACAGCTACAAGCCTCAAGCTACAAGCTGCAAGTGGACTTAATTCAGCTGTTGGCTTGAAGCTGACAGCTTGCCGATTACCGGGATTTCCACCGGAATGTATTTATCAGATGGGTCATATCCTGCATCAGGAAGTCGTTGACGGGCTTCAGGGAATCTTCATTGGGGGTAGTGTCGAAATACAGGGCGCCCCGCAGGAAGTGCCTGGTCGTGTCGGTTACAAAGAACTGGTGAGCGGTGGCTGCATTACCTCCTACGCTGAAAAAGATGCCCCCTATCCCATTGGGCGTCTGTATCTGGGTCTGGTCGATGGAAGAAGCCTTATAAGTATGCTTGAAGGTCATCTTAAAGGCGTCATCCCTCAGCTTGTCGAAGGTGTTCTTCCCGATATCCTTGTAGCTGATGTAGATCTTTGCGTCAAACCGGGGAAAATCAATGTTGATCCAGTATGGGTTCTCGGGTTTTGCCTCGAAGAAAGTACTGTCCTGCACCACGTTGGCATACACAGGGTATTCGAATGAATACGGGTAGCCCGGCTGGTCGAAAACCCGGTATTGGTGAGGGGGCAGATCGATCTTGAAGTATCCCCTGCGCCTGGGATTATAGTCGCTGTTACAGGAGGAAAAAAGGCCCAGTGCTATATAAGCGATACAGATGGCCCGGGTCCGGGTCCAGGATATTCTTGTTCTCAATTTAAGGATTCGTTTTTACGGTGACCTTTACCTTTTTTATACGGCTGCTGTCCGCGTCGAGGATGGTGAACTCAAAATCCCCGCAGGGTATTATATCGTTGACCTTGGGGATCTTTCCGGACAGCTCTAAAATAAGACCAGCCAGCGAGTCGCTTTCCCCTTTTACTTTGTCGAAGGTGTCTACGGGCAGGCTCATGGCTTTGCAAACGTCGTTCAGCATGGTGCGGCCTTCAAATATATAGCTGCCGTCATCCAGGCGTCTGTTGCCGCTGTCCTCTTCATCGAACTCATCCCGGATGTCCCCAATGACCTCTTCCATAATGTCTTCGAGGGTAACGATGCCGCTGGTACCGCCAAACTCGTCCACAACGATGGCAAAGTGGATCCTTTTCTGCTGGAATTCATGGAGCAGGTCTTCTATCAGCTTGTGCTCGTGTACAAAAAAGGGCGGCCGGATAAGCTTGTGCCAGTCGAAGTCATCGGGTTCGTTCAGGTAGGTGATGAGGTCTTTTGTATGGACCATACCGGCCAGGTCATCCAGGCTTTTGCGATATACGGGCAGCCGGGAGTAGTGAAGCTCTTCCACCCGCTGTTTCAGACCGGCAAAGCTAACCTGGTAGTCGATGCCATGGACCTCCAGCCGGGTGCGCATGATCTGTTTTACGGTGATGCTGCCGAATTCGATAAAGCCCTGCAGGATGTTCTTTTCCTCTTCGGATGCCAGCTTTTCCAGGTTGAATGCCGTCTTTTTACGACCAAAGAACCTTTCCAGGCCTTCGCTCCTGTGGACTGCCCATCCACTGACCCGCCGGAACAACAAGTGGGTAAGTTCTACCACACCTGAGGTATAGTAAGCGAACTGGAGATTATTCTGGGTAGCCCAGACTTTGGGCATGACCTCCCCAAAAAGGATCACGACAAAGGCGACGAGGATCACCTTTATCAGGAACTCAAACAGCCAGAAGCTTTGCTTTAGGAGGACCATTTCGTCAATGAGGAAATTGGCCAGGATAATAATGGCAATATTGATGATGCTGTTGGCGATGAGCAGGGAGGCCAGCAGGCTTTTTGGCTCTTCCAGGAGGGAGACGATCCTCTTCCAGCTGGCGTCCTGTTTTGTCTTCAGGATATTGATGTCCTTGTAGGTCAGGGAGAAAAATGCCACTTCCGAGCCTGCCAGCACAAAGGACAGAATCAGCAGGAAAAGGATCACGATAGCAAGAATAGTAGTAGCCTGCGGGTTGATGACCAGGAATACAGGCGATATGAATTCGTTCAGTAACAGTTTCGTTAAAGGGTGATCCAAAATGATTGATTAGATTAACAATAATGACTACTTAGTCAAGGAGTTAAAATGGCAGGTCTTCCGAGGGTTCTCCCAGGGAAGGGGTATCTCCTCCCCCTCCTTCCAAGCCTTCATGATGGATATGGGGATGGGAGGGGCCATCTGTACGTTTGTCCAGCATGATAAGGTTATCCCCGACCACTTCGGTAGCAAATTTTTTATTCCCCTCCTTGTCTTCCCAGCTGCGGGTGCGCAGTCTTCCTTCTATATATACCAGGCTGCCTTTGTGAAGATATTTCTGCGCCAGCTCTGCGAGCCCTCTCCAGAGGACAACGGTGTGCCACTCTGTCTGTGAGATCAATTTGCCGGCCCTGTCCTTAAAGGTTTCAGTAGTAGCCAGGGAGAACTTAGCAACGGCAATATTCCCCTCTAGAATTTGTACATCCGGGTCTTTTCCTAAATTTCCAATTAACATCACCCTATTTACGCCTCGCATACGAAGAAGTTTGAAGTTTACAATCGTCTTAAAATACCTAATCCTTTTAAAGACCGTGCCGCACGGCCCGCTAATCTAAAATTAAATTTTTTCGGCCAAAAAGATAAATTTACTTAAAACAAGCTTTGTGCCGGGGTGGGGTCTTTTAGCCAGACATTGATGAATTTTGGGAACGGGTATTCGTTTAATTTCTCCTTGTCTACCAGCAGATAATCCTTTAGGGCAGGCAACGGGCGGCTTACCTGGATGGTAAAGAACTGTCCCTGGATAGTCTGGTGTGTCAGTTCCTGACGATATACTTTTGATATATACCTGACTGTGAGTGACTGCTTTCCAAAGACACGGTCCGCGGCGGGTCCCCGGAGGATGTCTTCCGGATACACCGGCGCTTCGGATTCCCAGCCTACCAGCTCGAAAAGGTCAGCCCAGATATCTCCCTTTTGTCTTTGGCGTATATATACTTTTTTATCAGGCGTCTCTACCATAAAATAATAGAACCAGCGGCTTTTTTTGCGGAGGACCTTTTCTTTTATGGGAAGCTCGCCTACTCTTTCGGTGCAGTAAGCCTGGCAGCCTTTCCGCTGGATACAGCTTGCGCACATTGGATTTTGAGGTTTGCATACCACGGCGCCGAAATCCATGATGGCCTGGTTGTAAATACCGGGCTGATCCTTGTCCAGGAGGCGGTCAGCCAGCGCTGTATACTTTTTTTTCCCGGCGGTGGTATCGATGGGGGTGGCATCTCCCGTGTAACGGGATAATACCCGCAGGACATTACCGTCCACCACGGCATGGGGAAGATTGAAAGCAAACGAGGCGATAGCTGCGGCCGTATAGGGTCCGATGCCTTTTAATGCATGGATGCTCTCGTAATCGGAGGGGAATCTGCCGCCATACTCACCGGCGATCTTGCGTGCCGTGGCGATGAGGTTGCGGCAGCGGCTGTAATATCCCAGTCCTTCCCAGCATTTGAATACCTTTTGTTCAGGTGCGCGGGCCAGGTCCTCGATGGTGGGGAATTCAGCAATGAATTTCTCATAGTAGGCCCAACCCTGCTCTACGCGGGTCTGCTGGAGAATAACCTCACTGAGCCAGATCCTGTAAGGGTCTTTTTCACCCTTCCAGGGCATGATCCGGAAATTCTCATTTTTATGCCATTTTAGCAATAGTTCTGTAAAATCTTCTTTTTTTACCGTCATTCTTCTTAAATTAGCCTCCCTTAAAATTCACAATCAATATTTTAGAGAATCCTTGCACAAATAAACCAAATCTATTATTTTGACATTGAAAAAGGATTTTAGAGAAGATGTTGTGAATTAAAAATTTTGTTATATATTTAAAATCAGAAACTTATAAAACTTAATCCCCATGAGAAAGGCAGACCTAGTTAACCAGATATCGGAAAAAACAGGTATACCTAAGGTGGACGTCCTGGTGACGTTGGAAACCATGTTCAAAGAAGTTAAGGAAACCCTTTCCCAGGGAGAAAATATTTACATCCGGGGATTTGGAAGTTTCATTACCAAGAAGCGCGCCGCCAAGATCGGACGCAATATAAAGAAGAATGTGGCAGTTCATATCCCTGAGCACTTCATTCCTGCATTCAAGCCTGCAAAAGAGTTTGTAGCAGAAGTAAAAAAATTGCAGTCAGTGAAAGAAGACCAGCCAAACCCGGATGAAGAGATGTAAATTTGCGCTCTAAGCGAACAGCATGAAGAGACAGCAAATTATTGTAGCCGGCACTGGGGTGCTCTTATTACTCGCTCTGTATTTTTTTGGACAAACAGTTCCTCCGCAAAAGAAGCCCGAGGTCTCCGAAGGAGCATCTCAAGGGGCTGCTATTTCAAAACCGATCAGTACAGAGGATATTCTACAATCCTCACAATCAAAGCTTACACCTACACAATCAGAATATGTCACCCGTCTGCAGCATGCTGTAGTAAGAGGGGATGTAAAAGCGCAGCAGCTAAGTGCCAGCCGGCAGCTGGCTGCTTTCTGGCGGGATTCGGTGAAGAATGGATTTCTGCCTTTTGCCTATTATACGGCGGAAGCGGCTAAATTGGAAAATTCGGAAAAAAGTCTGACATTTGCAGCCCAAATATTTCTTGGGGAGCTGAGGGGGCAAGACAACCCAGCGATCAAAAGCTGGATGGCCACCAATGCTAAAGAGTTGTTTGAAAAGGCTTTAGAACTGAATCCACAGAATGATTCCACGAAAGTGGGGCTGGGTGCATGTTATATTTTTGGCAGCCCGGCCGCAAGTCCGACGGAGGTCATGCAGGGAATTCAGCGGATTTTGGAAGTAGCACGCCGTGATACGACCAATATGTACGCCCAGTTCATGCTGGGTTGGGGAGGCATCGTATCAGGTCAATTTGATAAAGCTATTGAACGTTTGACAACCGTAGTTCGACATCAACCTGCCAATATCGAAGCGATACTCCTACTTGCCGAAGTCCATCAGCAGCAGGGCAATAAAGCTGACGCCATCAAATGGTATGAGGCCGCCCGAAAGCTGGTTGGTAATCCGGATATGATCAAGGAGATTGATCAAAGTATCCAGTCTTTGCGTTAAGTCTCTCAGTTGGAACATGTGATGAGGCTCATCAGTTGGAAATTTTATTTTAAAACTAATAAAAGCACTAAAGTATGCCTTGTGGTAAAAAGCGTAAGCGTCATAAGATCGCGACGCATAAGCGTAAAAAAAGACTGAGAAAAAACCGTCATAAGAAGAAGAACAAATAAATCCTTCTTTTTTGCCGGCGGACGGATTGGACAGAATGGCCTCATTCAAAAAGGTTGATGTCGATGGCAAACGCTAGTTACGCTTGAATAAGGAACTGATCATAAATGCAACCCCGCAGGGTGTTGAAATAGCCCTATTAGAGGATAAGAAGCTGGTGGAATTACACCATGAAAAGGCTGATGCGAGCTTTGCGGTAGGTGATCTGTACCTGGGAAAGGTAAAGAAACTGATCCCGGGGCTGAATGCTGCTTTTGTGGATGTGGGTTTTGAAAAGGATGCTTTTTTGCATTATACCGACCTGAGCCCTTATGCCAGATCGCTATTGAAATTCACGCAACAAGCGATGAATGACAACAGTGCCGAGGGTTTTGACTTCGGCACTTTCCAGGTGGAGCCGGAGATCATTAAAACAGGAAAGATCAATGAGGTATTGAACGGGAAGCCCCATATCCTCGTTCAGATATTAAAAGAGCCTATCGCGGCCAAAGGTCCCCGTCTCAGCTGTGAAATATCCCTGCCGGGCCGGTTTGTCGTCATCACTCCCTTCAACGATATTGTTGCTGTAAGCCGCAAGATCCACTCTTCCGAGGAGCGCAAACGGCTGCAGAAGATCGTCGAGGCCATCAAGCCGAAGAATTTCGGTGTCATCGTCCGTACGGCTGCTGAAGGGAAGAACACGGCAGAGCTGCATGAGGACCTGACGGAACTCGTAGCAACCTGGAAGACAATACAGCATAACCTGAAAGGCGCCTCGGCGCCTGCCAAGATCCTCAGCGAGCAGACGAAAACGACCAGCATGCTGAGAGACCTGCTGAATGAGGATTTCAACAAGATCGTCATCAACGACAGGAATATCTACAACGATACCAAGAGCTATATCCAGCGTATCGCCCCGGACAAGATAGATATCGTGTCCTATTATCACAACGGCTCACCCATATTCGACCAGTTCAGCATTACAAAACAGGTGAAAGCGGCTTTTGGAAAGACGGTAAATCTTCCCAGTGGAGCTTATCTGATCCTGGAGCATACCGAAGCGCTGCATGTCATCGACGTTAACAGCG
>DASZVM010000091.1:0-4952 GCA_035547295.1 Puia sp.
ATTTTGACCAGGAAGCATGATCATCAAAAAAAATCACAAATTATTGGTTTTCAATGCATATACTGTTCAAGATATACCCGGATCAACTTTATTAATATCGCATTCTGCCGTTACGTTTATTAGACTTAAATTTGGATATCGGGTTCCTAAATTAGAGAGAACCGCTATCCATGGCATTGAAACCGTCCATACAACAGCAGATTAAAGAGATCGTCAAGAATACAGATGATTCAGCTACTGCTATTTTATACGGCTCCAGAGCAAAAGGTAAAGCCAAAGATGATTCGGACTGGGATATTCTGATCTTGTTGAATAAGCCAAAAGTTTCCTTAAAGGACGAACAGCAATTCAGACATAGGCTATATGATCTGGAACTTAAAATAGGTCAACCCATTTCCACTTTTGTTTACTCTCTGCTTGATTGGAATACAAAAATGTCCAATACTCCTTTGTTCAAAAATATCCAGCGGGAAGGACGTGTCTTATGAGTACTTATCGGAGTGATATTACGCAGTATCCGCTCTTCTCCTGCAAAAGGATGTTACAACTCAAACACATAATGGACTGAAGACACAGTTTAATCTGCTCTTTGTAAAAACAGGGATTATCTCTATTGAGCAGGGGAGGCTTTATGCTGATCTGATGGATTGGCGCCAAAAAGGAGATTATGGCGATATGTTCGATTTTGATAAGGAGAGCGTAGAGCCGCTTATTGCACCTGTTGGTGAATTACTAAATACTATCAAAGCTCTGATCAGCTAAATTTAACTACATCAAATGGATCCTGAAAAACTATGGAAAGGCAAGACCGCTATTGTTACCGGCGCAGGTCAGGGCATCGGGTTTGAGATATGCCGGCAGTTGGTGCAGCGCGGTGTGCGTGTATTGCTGAATGACAGTGATGAATTGCTTGCCCGGCAGGCGGCTGACCAATTGGGGAAAAATTGTATTCCCATGGCCGGTGATGCCGCGGACGTGAATTTTATACGGGGGATGGTCGGCAAGGTTGTAAGTGTTTTTGAGCGATTGGATATTGTGATCGCCAACGCAGGCATCACCCTCTTTGGGGATTTCCTTTCCTATAGTCCGGAAGCTTTCAACCGTGTGATGCAGGTCAACCTGGGAGGTAGTTTCTTCCTGGCCCAGACGGCAGCCCGGCAAATGAAACAGCAAAACGAAGGAGGCAGCATCCTTTTTATGTCCTCTGTCACGGGACACCAGGCCCACAAACAGCTTTCCGCCTATGGTATGAGCAAGGCAGCCCTGGAAATGCTGGCACGCAATCTCGTCATTGAGCTTTCCCCCTATCATATTACGGTGAATACGGTCGCGCCAGGTGCTACCATGACGGAAAGGACCAGCGGTGACGCCGGTTATGAGCAGACCTGGTCTGCCCTTACGCCCATGGGACGTCCCGCCACTACCCTCGATATCGCAGATGCCGCGCTGTTCCTCGTCTCATCACGGGCACGGCACATCACCGGCCAAACCCTTGTCGTGGATGGAGGATGGACAGCCGTAAGCCCTAATCCGTAAGACCGGGCGGTTATTTCTTCAAGGCGGAGTCATTTTCTTTCCGGAGAAAATCCTTGCCGGCCGCCGGACCGGCCTCCCACCCGAGAATGGCTTCGTCAGGCACGGGCGCGACAGGCACTTTCCAGGACGTTGAATGTTCATTATATGCCAGGTTGGAAGCCGAGCTGTAACAGGAGATCAGCGACCATCGGGGCCATTCTGAAAGATTGGCTTCGCTGCGGTGAATAAGGTTGCTGTGAAAGAACAATGCATCACCGGGGTCCAGCTCACAATACAGCAGCTCCATCGTACGCAGGGCGTTTTCCACCATCGTCATATCGGCCCCTACCTGCTCGCCCGCGAAACCATGGTTCACCCGGCCCAGCTTATGACTGCCCCGGATCACCTGGAGACAGCCGTTCTCTTTATTGGCCGGCGTCAACGCCAGCATGACGCTGATCATCTGGTCAGGGAACATGAATTGATCCTTATACCAATACCCGTAGTCCTGGTGCCATTCCCAGGCCCCTCCTACCCGGGGCTCCTTCTGCATGAGCTTGGTATGAAAATGACAGACAGGCGCATCGCTGTCCAGCAGCTGCCAGACAGCATCGATGACACGACGGCTGCGGGCAAAATACCCGAATACGTCATCTCCGGGCGTAAACCACAGCGAAAGCCGGGTCTTCTTACCCGTCTGATCATTCAGATCAAGGGCATTGTTCTTCATGGTCTCATCGGCCAGGGCGGCAGCATACAGTTTGCCGATCTCCTGCGCCGAACAAAAATTCTTTATTAAAATAAACCCATCCCGCTGGTAAAGGGAGGATTCTTCCGATGTAAGGATATGAAATGGCATAGCTGATCGTTTTATCGTAAACAATCTTCTACAGGCTCCATCCTTCCCGGTAAGTACGCCGGACAAACTGGTTGGCCTCGTCGAAGTTCGTGATCTTCATATTCGCCCCATCCCACAACAGCTTGATATGACGTCCGGGATAATCGTACCCCTTGCCGTTGGCACGGGCATGACGGACATCATAGCTGCGGATGGCCAGGTTCCCCATCAGCACGGACTCCGTAAGAGGTCCCGCCGACTTGAAATTGCTGCTGAGGTTCTTTTCCTTGTCACTGCCATAGCCGGCCAGACAGGCATCCACCCAGGCATTGTAATGCCCCTCCCGGTCCGCCCCCGGCACCCTCGCGATGGTCTGGGGCACTGTCGTCTGAGCAGTACGGGAAGTAGGAAGAAGCTGAGGGTTCTGCCCATAGGTAGCACACATCATCTTCCCCTTGGTACCGATGAAATAAGTGGCATTATCTCCATCTCCAAAGACTTCGTTTGGCCCCAGCTCATCAGGACGCTCAGGCTGTATGCCGCCATCCATCCAATGCAGCTTGACATCGGGCTTTCCACCGGCGCCTTTGAATTTTAAAGTGATATGGGAAGAAGGAGGACAGCTGTCCGGAAAATAGCCTGCTTTGAACTCACCCACATAGACGCTGCCTACGCTGCATTCCGCCTCGGTGGGATAACCCAGATCCAATACCTGGAAAGCGGGAGCGATAATATGACAGCCCATGTCACCCAATGCGCCCGTGCCGTAATCCCACCAGCCCCGCCAGTTAAAAGGCACCAGGTTGTCCACATAATCCTTATAAGGAGCCGTACCCAGCCAAAGGTTCCAGTCCAGTTCTGCCGGTACAGGCGCCTTTTTGTCGGGCCACTGGATCCCCTGCGGCCACACAGGACGATTGGTAAAACAATAGATCTCCGTAATATCTCCCACTACACCGGCACGGTACCAGTCTATCAGCTGCCGTACCCCATCTCCCGAAGCGCCCTGGTTGCCCATCTGGGTCACCACTTTATAGCGGGCAGCAGCCTGCGTCAGCATACGGGCTTCATAAATATCATGCGTCAGCGGCTTCTGGATATATACATGCTTGCCCATCTGCATGCAGGCCATGCCGATCACGGCATGCATATGATCAGGGGTCGATATGCTGACAGCATCGAAATGCTTGTGCTCCTTGTCCAGGAGCTCACGATAATCCTTATAATATTTTGCAGAAGAGAATTTACTCCGGATAGGGGCGGCACGCCGGTCATCCACATCACAGAGATACCCGATATCAGCCTTCCCGCTGCCGGAGATATAGTTGATATCTACTTCTCCCTTGCCGCCGATGCCTATCGAGGCAACGGAAAGCTTGTCGCTGGGAGCTATAAAACCTTTGCCCAGCACATGACGGGGCACGATGTAAAAGCCGGCTGCAGCCATCAGGCCTTTACGGATAAAATCATTTCTTTTCATAATATAGAATTGTGCGCAATTGAATTTTGGGTAATTTAATTCAATTGCGCCAAACATTTAATATCTGGCCTTCGGCTAACGAATCTTCGATTCGTTCCGTTGACTATGTTGTTGACAATCTAAATTATGTGAAATTCTCCACTTAATTCTCCATTCCGGGCAGCGCAATGTATTTTTTACCCGATAAGATCATATCTACGGCAGTAATGAGCTCGTCAGGAGCCGCGTCTTTACTGAGGAAACCTGCGGCGCCCGCCTTCAGGGCCCGCACGGCATAATTTTTTTTCGGGTATAATGTAAGGATGAGAACAGGCAATTGAGGAAAACGCTGGTTGATCCGCTGTAAAGTGTCAAGCCCTCCTCTATCGGGCATCGGCAGGTCAGAGATGACGATGTCCCATGAAGATGCATACAATTTTTCCGTCCACTCCTCTCCTTCCTCTATCTCCTCGATCTGGATGTTGGGATAAGCCTGCGTAAGAATTTGCCGGACGCCTTTTCTGATAATAGTGTAGTCATCCGCCAATAGGATCCTTATCATACAATGGTATTAGGGTTATAAATGGCGCGAACCAAATCGTCATTCAGGGGCTACTGAGGATCCTTATCCGGGGTGTTAATAGTTATGTTGCGTAGTGAGAAATAAATATAAGGTGAATTATTTAGAATGCATAAATATATCCATAAGTGTAAACACTTATGGATACAAATGTTGATTTCCATCAATCATCAGTTTTTCAACGTGGATGTCATCTGGTCCAGGTCATGCTGCGTAAACTTTCCGGTGCACCGGATATACAGCCCTCCTTCCTTACCCTCTGCCAGGAAGACCACCTCCCGCAAACCGTCCTTTCTATCCCTGGACATTAAGCGCAGCTGTTCGATACCCTTCCGGACAGCAAAGAGGTCTTCGAACTTTTCGTCCCTGAGCGAATGGGATAAGACCGTGCACTTTCCATCCAGGATCTGTATGTTCAGCCGGGTGATCTTGCTTTTCCACCGGTCAACGGAAAAAGAGGGGCTGCCGCACTGGGCTGAACAGACGAATGTCATCGCCAAAAAAAGGACAGACAGGAACAGGAATAAACTTTTTGGTCTCATATTATTCAGGTTTTCTTT
>DASZVM010000092.1:0-2317 GCA_035547295.1 Puia sp.
CTCCTGCCGGGCATCTACTTAGAATGCGCACCTGCTTTTCACCCACTCCCTCTCCCAGCCAAAAAAGTCGGGCGCCTCAACCTGCACACCCCTCAGCTGCCCCCGGAGATACGAAAAATACATCTCCCACCGGCGCTTGTAAAAAGACACCATCATCCCCGCCCATTCCTTATACGCATATTCATGTAGGTTATCCTCTTTACGGTTGTTCTCCCCCCAGTAAGTGATCAGCATAAGCGCATTCGATAAGTTATTCCGTCGCTCCTCCGGCGTAGCGCCGGAACGCAATGCCTGCTGTTTGTAAGTTTCCAGCCGGTAAAAGGGATGACCGTTCAGCAACGCCTCAGTCTCGTCATGCAATCGCAGGAATCGCCCCACCGCCCGTTCGAAAGCCGCGCTATCCTTATTGTTAAAAGCTGTCACCACTTCCGCAAACACAGCGTCCGCCCTGTTAGCCAGCACCTGCCGCTGAAAATTGATCCGGTCGATCTGGTAAGTATCGCTGCCCTTCAGCCGTCCCGCCCCACGCATAAATAATTTCACTGCTTTTGCAAACAACGCCGTATCATAATTCTTCTTCAACGTCCCCCAGGTGGACACGGACTTTATCTGCAAAGCCGGACGGGCGCAAAGCACATTCTCCGGCGGACCTTCCTGGTAGCCTTCGGGGCTGCTGTATATCGTTTGGAGAAACAGTTTCCAGGCGTTTATGATATTTTTATCCAGCTGTCCGTAGCGATACTGAGTATATTTCTCAATCCAGGATGATACATCCACCCTGTCCTGATGCCACCCCACTTCCAGCATAAGGTCAAACGCCACGGGATTATTGTCGATGCCCTCCGGCATGATGCCTATTCCTTTCAGGTAAGGCGCAAATTCACCATGAGAGGCCCGATAGGGTTCACTGGCGTAGCGTTGCAATTTACCAAAGAGACCCGGCCGCTCCCCGTAATTGGTGATCATGCACCAGATGAACGGCGTCCCTTCATAAGCCTTTCTTTTCTCCCAGTTGTTAGTCGTCTCCCCAAACAGCTCCTGCACCAGCACTTTCTTCCTGTCCATCCCCGCCAGCATCTCCGCCCGGGGATTGACCTGCCATCCCTGCAATACCCATGTTGCACCGGGGAATCGCTGCTGCATTGCTTTTTGAATATCAGCGCCGGCCTTGCCAAGGTCTATTCCTTCCGTGATACCTCCCTCGTGGAAAGGATCACCGGAGAAAAAATGAATGTCCTTGCCGTAGAGCTTTTGCGTTTCCCCGTAGAACAGACCGGCGATGCGCGTAAAGGCAGTATCTGCCGGATCTAATATATCCGGCCGGGTAAACGCCCCCCAGGTACCCTGCGTGATAATATGCGCTTTGATCTTATCTTTTAAGGTAGAAGGCACCATCCCGAAAAAAGCGGGCATCACAGGCTCTATACCCAGCGCACGCATGCGGGCCAGCATCCGTTGTACCAGCAGATGCCTGCTATTTATCTGGCTTGGCGGCATCGGTCCGCCCCATCCCTGTATATTCCCCATCAGCCACCAGGCGTTATATGCCGGACCTGTGATAAAATCCATGATCTCCTTCTCCGTATATCCCAGTTTCCTCAACACATTTTGCCATACCGCTTCCTCGCCATTGGCCACCAGCATCAGGTTGACCCCATTCAAGGCCATCCAGTCCAGTTCGTGCTCCCAATCCTTCCAGGTATAGAAGCTCATGGTATAGTTGTACGTACAATAGTTCAGGGCGTGTCTTATTGCTGCAGCGGCCCGGATGTGTATGGGGTTCGATAGTACAGGCAAGGGATATACGGGCGAGAGGTTGTCACCCATGTGGCTCATGCTCCTGTGACAATAATATTTCAGGTACCATCCGAGCCCCTCGGCCGCAGCGTTGGCGCCGGTGGCTTTTATGACGAGCTGCCCATCGACAGAGGACAATGTAAAAAATTCTCGTTCGCCCTGTATCTTTTTGAATTGCACATGCCCGTCCAGCCAGGGTACCCGCCTTTTCACCAGCGATCCGACCCCCTTGAATTCGCCCGCCAGCAGACTGAGAGGCGCCAGCAGACCGAAGGGCGCCAGCATAACCAATAACAAAACCTTTCTCATAGTTTAATAGCTTTTAACCTCCGCACCTGCATCGCCGCCACATGCCGTCTTCCAATCGGCAAGACTGGTGATCATAGGTCCGCTGGTAGTACCCCAGATCCATTGGGGCGTGCCCTTTGTATAATACTTATTGCTGGTGAAAATATTCTCCGAGCCTGTGCTTGTGTACTTATGCACCAGGACATCGTTATCGCCTGCATAAATGGTGTTG
>DASZVM010000093.1:0-5025 GCA_035547295.1 Puia sp.
CGGCTTGATCTGATGGCAGAAGCCGCCCAGTCCCTGATAGCTGGTCCTGCAAAAGCAGTCAATCCCAGCGTAAAGGTGGTGGTCAAGTATCCCAATTGGTATGAGCATTTTCAAGGGCTCGGCTTTAATCTTGAAAAAGAGCCCCGGATCTTCGATGGTATCTATACAGGTACGGAGACCAGGGACGCCGTGCTGTTTGCCCAACATCTGCAGCCCTACCTGGGCTATAACATCTTCCGGTATTTTGAGAATATAGCGCCGGGCAGGAATGGGGGCGGATGGGTAGACCCTGGCGGCATGATATGCAACCCCGCTTCCCCGCAGAGGACAGCCTGTTACTGCTTACGGAAGAAGCCAAATCTGACAATGCCATCGTGGATAAGATCAAAAGACAGCTGACGGACGGCCAGTCTATCCACCGATGATATAAGGGCCCTGACCGAATTCCAGGAACGACAAAACAACTCGATCTTTCATTATCCCGTACCGGGACATGTACAGTATGAAATACGAAAAACTGAGATGTATCCCTCTGCTGGGCACCCTGTTTTGTAGTATGCAGCTGATGGGGCAAAGCCGTACCCTGTCCGGCACCATTACCGATGCCCAAACCCATGAGCCGCTGTACAATGCCAGCATCTATAACAAGACGGAACACAAAGGTATCCGGACCGATACATTGGGGAAATTTACCATATCCATACCCGCGGGCTCCGGCAAATACACGCTGGTGTTCTCGATGATCGGCTATACCACACGGACCTTGTCCAATCTCCCGCCGGACAGGGACAGCCTGTCCATTGCCCTTACCCCGGAAGCGCAAAACATGCAGCAGGTGATCGTCACCAATAAAAGGGAAGGTAAATACCGCAACAAGAACAACCCCGCGGTGGAACTGATCCGGAAGGTCATCGCCAACAAGGAGAACAATCGGCCGGCGTCCTTTGACTATGCCTCCTATGAAGAATACGATAAGGTGGAAATAAGCCTGCGCGATATCGACCCCAAAAAACTCAACAGCCGGCTGCTCAGACCTTACCGCTTCCTTTTTGAACATCCGGACACGCTGGCAGGGGACACCGCCCGCTATTTTCCCATCTACCTGGAAGAAGCGACCTCCGACAATTATTACCAGCGTTCACCGTCCCGCCACAAACAGGTGGTCACGGGAGAGAAAAAAGTGGATTATGGCGACCTGGTCGATACAAAGGGGCTGAGCTCCTATGTAAATACACTGCTGTCGGACGTCGATATATATGATAATAATATCATGCTTTTTACAAACCAGTTCCTGAGCCCCATGGCCGGCGCCGCGCCTGCTTATTACGAATTCTTTCTGGGTGATACGGTGATGGTAAAGGGTGAAAGGCTGGTGCGGCTGAACTTTATCCCCCGCAATCCCGATGACCTGCTGTTCAGAGGGATGTTCTATATCACGCTGGATGGGAACTATGCCGTGGAAAGGGTGTCATTGACCATCAGTAAAAAGATCAATCTCAATTTTATCAGGAACCTGCACATCCACCAGGAATTTGAGAAGACACCCAGTGGTCATTATTTCCGGGTAAGCTCGGATGCATCCGCCGATTTTTCGCTGACCTCAAAAAGCAAGGGGCTGCACGGACGCAAATATGTGGCGTTTGCGCATCTTGTCACAGGACAGCCGATTGCAGACAGCATGTTTAAAAAGGCTGCGCCCGCGGAACCTTCCGCGGAAGCCCTCTCCAGACCGGACTCCTACTGGGACCAGCACCGGCAGGAACCGCTGACCCCGGGTGAGACCCGGGTATATGCCAATATCGACAGCCTGCGTCGTCTCCGCAGCTTTATCCGGGCCAAAGACCTTATCAATCTGCTGGCAGCCGGATATAAGAACGCGGGGAAATTCGAGATAGGTCCCGTCAATACTTTCTACAGCTTTAACCCCATCGAAGGTCTGCGGCTGGGATTTGGCGGCAGAAGCACCCCGCTGCTGAGCAAACGCATCTGGCTCGACGGCTATGGGGCTTATGGTTTTACCGACAAAAAATGGAAGTACAATGCCGGTATCGCCTATTCTTTTAATAAGCTGTCGGATTATGGCTACCCGCTGCACTATCTGAAATTCAACTTCCAGCATGATGTAAAAATACCGGGGCAGGAATTACAATTCGTACAGGACAACAGCTTTCTGACCTCCTTTAAAAGGGGCATCAACAATATCTATCTCTATAATGATATCTTCCGGATCGATTATATAAAGGAGCTGCCAAACCATCTTTCCTATGGGTTTGGCTTTAAATACTGGGACCAGCGGCCCACGGGCACCCTCGATTATCTGCAGCCTAAACTTGGTATCCTGGATACGGTGACCAATCTGACCACCTCCCAGCTGTCGGCCCAGATCCGCTGGGCCCCCCATGAAAAATTCTACCAGGGAAGGGTCTACCGTATTCCTTTTCCCAATCAATATCCTGTCTTTAGCCTGCAATACATCGCGGGGATCAAGGGGCTGTCCGGCGGCAATTATTCCTACCAGGATATCAACCTGAATATATTCAAACGTTTTTATCTTTCCACCCTCGGGTATACGGATGTCACGCTTTCGGGGACCTATGTTACGGGCAAGCTGCCTTTTCCCCTCTTGCAGATACTACCCGCCAACCAAACCTATATCTATCAGCCGGACTCCTACAACCTGATGAACTTTCTTGAATTTGTCAGCGACCATTACGCCGGCATGGATATCGAACATCATTTCAACGGCTTTATTTTTAACAAGGTCCCTTTTCTCAAACGGCTGAAATGGCGGGAGGTCCTTACGGCAAAAGTGTTGTATGGGGGGCTCAGGGCGGAGAATGACCCTTCGAAAGACCCATCGCTGATGAGATTCCCCCTGATCAATGGTCAGACGGGTACTTTCGCATTGGGCAGTCAGCCATATATCGAAGCAGGATTTGCCATCGGGAATATCTTCAAGGTGCTGCGGGTGGACTTTATCGAAAGATTGACATACCTGGATCATCCAAACACGACGCAATACGGCATCCGCTGCCAGCTCAGGTTCGATTATTAAAGTTCATGACAATAAAAAAACCTCCGGGCTTAATCAGAGGTCTCTCAATTTGGGTTTAGAGGTGGTTCAGGGTTACGGTATCAGGGCTCGGAAATAGGGCTCAGGTATATTGAATGAGAATACGATGTTTTGTTTGACAAGACAAAGATGCGACGGATGAGGGCCTGGTTCCAAAAATAGACAGGGTGTATCCGGATCATTGATCAGTAAACTTACCGCCGGATAGGAACAAACGCTTAATTTCCTGCCTTGAGAAAAAAAGATCATGCCTTATTCCAGACGGACATTCATTAAGGACAGCGCTAAGCTTGCTGCCCTGGTAAAGGCGGGCGATATGGCCGCGCTTTCTTTTCAACACTTTATATCTTAGCACTTTTACATATGACCGTGGCATCATCGGCCGGCCCGGGCCCGGAAAGAACTATCCGGGGCATCGGGTAGAGGAATCCGACCGATCCTATTTCCATGGAGGCAACTATGCCACTCCCCACGCACAATACTATACAAAGACGGCCATAAAAGGCGGGGAGCTAAAGGCGCCCGACCTGGGGAAACCGGATATCCTTACGGAAGTCCTGCCAAAGGCAAAAAAGCGGGGCATGAAGGTGATATGCTCCATCCAGGATGGCTTTAACTACCCGGACGATCTGGGGTTCGTAAAGGATGGAAATATTCTGAAATGCGGGCAGGGCGGTCAGGGATGCAACGCTTTGACGGGAAAGGCTGTCATACGGCTATGAAACATCCCTTTATCTCAGCTATCCTTTTGTTGGCAGGCATGTTGTTCCTTTCCTGTCACAAGAGCAATCTTACTTATGAAAATGAATTTAAAAAAAGTTATAATGCCTGGCTGAACTTCAAAAAAACTTCAGGCAATTCTTATCGTTATATGGTGACGGGTGGTACCTGGACAGGAGAAGGATGGCAAACGACCGTTACCGTGAAAGAAGGAAAAGTAACGGGACGTGATTACAAGCTCACACCGGCGCCGCAGAGCACTGCCAATATTCCTGCCGAGAAGCTCGCATGGACAGAGACGGAAAACGAGCTAAATACGCATGACGACTCGCCTGCCGCAGAGGCTATCACGCTGGACCAGGTGTATGAAAAAGCCAGAACGGAATGGCTGATCAAGAGAAAAGACGCAACCACTATTTTAGAAGCGACCAATAACGGGATGATCTCCTCCTGCGGATATGCCGAGGTTAATTGTATGGATGATTGTTTCAGGGGGATCGTTATAGCATATATTCAGCCTTTGTAAACTTTTCTACGCAGTCTGGCGCCGGGAGAAGATGTCAATTCCCTGTGGGTGGATTAAGGCGCGGATCGCCGGCGCTCATTGCCGGCAGCCAGTCACCCAGTCGCTGACGATGCCAGTATGCGTGATCCCCTGGTCGTGCGAACGTATAACGATACAAGACCGCCCTTATATATTTGGGTGGGTTACCCGGGAAGGGGTTCCCGGCAAACAGGCTGATCGTACGGGGATCATTGTGAAGGAGTTTTGAGATGAGGGTCAGCGTCCACGGATATTCGTCGGGCGAGGACATCGCCGCAAACCACATCTGCCAGTCCAGCCGCAGCTGATAGGGCGCTACCTGGGGCGGGCGTCGGTTGGTGTCTACCGGCAGGCCTTTGTAGGGATAGGCTTTCCAGGAGGCGGTGCTGTCGGGTGTGGGATCTGAAGTACCTTCGAATACAATGTTATATCGTTCCTTTCCTACAGAGCCAAAGGCCCCATAAGTATTGACCAGATTGAGCGGATCATACGAAGTATTCATGATCTGATCAGGTGAGAGCATATTCACCACAGGCTGGATGCTGAGAAACCCGATGACGGCGGTGACGATCCAACTGGTGACCTGTAGGGGTCTGGAAGGTTCTGCGTGCTCGTTGGCCGTGGTCGCCATACGGACAAGGCGTCGGGGAAGAAGCTTTGCCCAGAAAGCGTCGTCAAAACAAGCCAG
>DASZVM010000094.1:0-14699 GCA_035547295.1 Puia sp.
CTAATTACCTGGGCGCGGAAGATATTAGGGCTCATCGGGCTTTTGCCGAATCCCATATTGACCTCGAAGCAATTAGTGCGAAGGATAATGAAAAATATTTTGGCCAAAGACACCCACTATCAGCAGATCGTACAAGTGTCAAGATAAAATTCAAAATAGGAAAGGGTAATTCAGAAATGACTTTTGAGCAAATCAGATTGGACCCAAATACAAAAGTTACTAATGCATATGGAGAAGAAATCATCCAATATACGACAGGCCAATTTTTCGGGTTTCCCGCTTCTGAAGATCAGAATAATTTCATTTATCCATTTTTTTCAAAGAGAAAGATAGGACGGTATTCAAGTCTAGGGAACAGCGTTAATACTTATTCTGTAATTGACTCTTTCCAAAATTTGCCAGCCAAAGTCCAAAAAACGGCTTCACAACTAATGACTCGATCTAAATATGAAAAATGGTGTAAAGATGTATTGGGATTTGAAGTTACTGCGGTAGCTGGCGAGAATAACGACTATCGATTAGGAATCTATTCTGGTTACAATAGCTATATTCCTATGGAAGCAATGGGCGAAGGTGTCGCCAATATAATTGGATTAATTACTATACTTCTGACGGAAGATAATAGGCTATTCCTAATTGAAGAATTGGAGAACGATATTCACCCGGTAGCATTGAAAAAGCTACTAAACTTAATTATCGAAAAATCGGAAAGAAATCAATTTATAATATCTACTCATTCGAACATTGTTTTAAAATATTTAGGATCACTTGAAGCAACAAAAATATTTTACACCGAATACGACCCCAATGGAACTGCGGATATAAATATTCCCACGTCTTCTATAATCGAGGTCCCAAATACCTTTCAGGATCGGCTCAATATTTTGGAGTTATTGGGGTACGACTTATTTGATTATGATCTATACAAAGGATACATAATCTTTGAAGAGTCGTCTGCAGAGGTTATAGTCCGTGAATTTATAATCCCATTTTTTTTCCTAGAATCTAAATCAAAAGTGAGAACAATTGCTGCCCAAGGGGCATCCGATCTGGAACCAAAATTCAATGATCTGCATAGGCTTTTTCTTTACTTACATACAAGCGAGATATATAAAAATAGAGCGTGGGCAATCGCAGATGGCGACAGCGCAGGGAAGGATGCAATTAATAAATTGAAGGAAAGATTTTCTTCATGGGATTCCGCCTTTTTCTTGAATTTTGAAAAAGAAAATTTTGAAGAGTATTATCCAACTCACTTTAAGAATGAAATTAACGAAGTCTTGAAAATGGGCAAGTCTCCGGAAAAGCGGGAGAAAAAAGCAACATTATTGAAATCTGTTATTACTTGGATGAATGAAAACAAGGGGGAGGCAAGAGAAGCCTTGCAAGAATCTGCAAAGGAGATAATAGAAAAGATGGGTCAAATATTAAAACGCCTTTAGGTTCTATGAATAGTCAACTAACCTGTGTAACTAATAAATATATATGCAAACTCAAGATTTATTAAATCGAGTGGATGTTCTAGTTGATAAAGGAATGAGCGTTATATCCCAGAAAAGAATTAGTGCTTACGGCGACAGGCCGGCTGTTGCTCATGATCTTTATGCTGGGTTTCGGTCAATATGTTTATCTTTTATCGTTTCGGTATTTGGCAATGACCATGTTTATTATAAGGAATTTATTAGAGAGGTAAATAATAGTTATGAAACTAATATTAAATGCGGAATTAATATTCTTCAATCAATACGATTTGAAATTGAGAATGGCTGGCTTCATTCAATAAAGCAATTGGTATCGGCTGAATTCTTTTCTGATTTTTTAGAAATGAGTAGGCATTTACTGGATGAAGGTTATAAGGATGCTTCTGCCGTAATGATAGGTTCTGTTTTGGAAGAGAATTTAAAAAGGCTATGTATTAACCATAAGGTTGACCTAACGATTTTAAAGGGGAATGACCTGATTTCTAAAAAAGCAGACCTGTTAAATGCTGACCTCGTTAAGGCGGGTGTATACGGTATCCTTGAACAAAAAAGTATAACAGCTTGGCTAGATTTGAGAAACCGAGCCGCCCATGCAAAATATACAGAATATACGGCCGGACAAGTTGAACTTATGTATCACGGAGTATTGGATTTTATTACGCGGTTCCGATAGATGTCTCAAATCATGTATCAAATGAAAAAGCACCCAGTCGGTATACCTCCCAAGTGCTTGAATCTCTGTGGACCCTGCTGGGCTCGAACCAGCGACCCTCTGATTATGAGTCAGATGCTCTAACCGGCTGAGCTAAGGGTCCTGCCTGTACCGGCGGCTGCAAAAGTATAAAATTAAGACGAACCCGGAAAATAAATCCCATCCCTAAAACCACCGGCCCCAATGCAGCATCTCCCCAAAAGAAACTGTCCAACTATATCGGGGCGCCGGCTCGTTATCCTAATAAAATAGATAGTCTGAAAAACTTTCTTAATATTGCTGAATATTGAGTACTGTAAGATCGTTCATCGCTTTGCCAAATGATAACCGCGACAACTATCCAGGAACTGCAAAGAAGGATTGCCCGCTATGACGATCAGCAGGCCTACAAGGAATTGTTCACCTCACTCTACTCCTACCTCTTCCAATTCACCAAAACCCTGGTCAAATCAAAAGAACCCGCCGAAGAGATCATATCCGATGTATTTATAAAGGTCTGGGAAAAAAGAAAAGAGCTGGAAAAAATAGAGAACCTGAAACTCTATCTGTACGTCAGCACCCGCAACCACGCCTATAATTATCTCGACAAGCAAAAGAACAACGCAACCAATCCCCTGGACGATGTTCAGGCCGAATTCACCAGCGTCTACTTTGACCCCGAACAGCTGCTCATCACCGCCGATATGCTCGCACGCATCCAAAAAGCCATCGACCAGCTGCCGCCCAGATGTAAAATGATCTTCAAGCTGACAAAAGAGGACGGCCTGAAATACAGAGAAGTAGCCGAATTACTGAACATTTCCATAAAAACCGTTGAAAACCAATTAGCCATCGCAGTAGAGAAGATAGGCAATGCCGTGAGCTTCGATATCCGAAAGACCATTTCCTCCTCCATCTATCATTCCCGCTGAACTACTCACTGATTTCATAACTAATTGGTTATCAGCAATCAAAAAATTCTCATTAGCGATTGTTAAAAAATTTAAAATTTTTTTGGGGGTTTTTTTTCATTTCCCTGTCCTGTAAGTATCTACTGCATACATGGGACAAGAACATAAAGAATATACCTGGAACCTGATAGCCAAAAAGCTGACAGGAGAGGCCTCCCCCGAAGAGCTCAGAGAGCTGGAGGAATTATTACGCAACAACCCCGAGCTTCATTACCCGATGCAAACCATCTCCGATCTTTGGGATCCCACCGATCCCAGGGATCAGCAGATCGCCGAAGAGGCTTTCAATCGTCACCTGGATCGCATGCAGGACCTGAAGATCGATTACCTTCCCGCGGCACCGCCGCATAAAGCACATAAAAGAAGCTATAAAAAAATACTGCTCGCCACAGCCTGTATTACCCTTGGCATATGCGTCACAGGCCTGTATCTCACCCGGCAAAAAGCCCCTGTGACGGCCGCCCCCACGACAGCAATGGCGCCTTCGCTTGCCGGCAACGACATCTCCACCAGCAATGGTTCCCGAACCCATCTTACCCTGCCGGATGGCACCGTAGTATGGCTCAACGCCGGTAGCCGCATCAGCTATGAAAAGAATTTTGGCGCCACGCTCCGGTCTGTTAGCCTCACCGGCGAAGCATTTTTCGACGTGGCGCCTGATGCCGGTAAGCCCTTTGTCATCCATACCGCCCACATCGATATACGGGTGCTGGGTACCAGTTTCAACGTAAGGTCCTATCCCAGCGACAAGACTACCGAAGCCACTCTCATCAGGGGGAGTATAGAAGTATCCATCCGTAACAGGAGCAGCGATAGGATCGTGCTAAAACCCAACGAGAAGCTGATAGTGAACAATGAAGACAGCGCGCTGCTGGCAAAGGATCTCACTTCCCATCATCGGGGAAAGGCCGATCAATCCCTCGTGATGGTGGCCAAACCCACCTATGAAAAAAGCTCCGGCGCGATGATCGAAACTTCCTGGGTGGATAACAAGCTGATCTTCCAGGACGAAGAGTTTGGCGACCTGGCCCGGCAGATGGAACGCTGGTATGGCATGACCATCCGCTTCGACGGTTCCGAAAAAGAAGAGCTGCGCTTCACCGGCTCCTTTGAAAAAGAAACGATCCAGCAGGCGCTGGACGCCCTTAAACTATCCGGGAACTTTAATTACAGCATCGACGGCACACAAATAACCATTCATGACTGATTATGATTAAACCAAATGCTAAAACTGAAAATGAATAACAGCACTTAAATCCAAAAATGAAAAGCGGGAAATGTTGGCGCATTCCCCGCAAGGTTACATTGGAAACCAGCAATGCAATTAAGGACAGCAGCACCGGTTTCACCATTTTAATAACCCACAAGTTTAAAAATATGAAAAAAATGCTAACGATTGGGGGCGTGAGTCCTCATGCCGTAAAAAAAGCTCTTTTGTTTATGAAACTCACCTTTCTACTTGTTCTCGTGGCAACCCTCCAGGTATCGGCCAATGTCAACGGACAGGGTAAGGTTTCTCTCAAGCTGGATCATGTAGAAATCTCAAAAGCCCTTAACTCCATCGAAAAACAGGGCACTTACCGGTTTTTATACAACAGCAGGCTGAATGATATCAGCAATAAAGTAAGTATCAATGTCTCCGATTCGGAGATCAAAGATGTGCTGAATAGGTTATTCGTAGGTACAGAGCTTACCTATAAGGTGTTAGAAAACAATCTGATAGTAGTCCTGGCAAACAACCTGGTCAAACAGGATATAAAGGTCACCGGGAAGGTCACCGGGGACGCCGGGGATCCCCTGGCCAATGTTTCCATCACCGTAAAAGGCACCAGCCGTGGCACCACCACCGACAACACCGGCACCTTCACATTGCTGGTGCCGGAAGATGGCATCCTCGTCATATCCAACATAGGATATATCACACAGGAAGTTGCCGTCAACAGCCAGCCCGTGATCAATGTCAAGCTGGCCCGATCCAACATCCAGCTGGACCAGGTGGTTGTCATAGGCTATGGCACCCAGAGAAAGCTGGACGTGACAGGTTCCGTCGGACAAATAAAAGGAGCTGAGATCTCCAAACAGGCTTCCCCCAATCCCATCAGCGGCCTGCAGGGCAAGGTGGCCGGCGTTCAGATCACCAACACAGGCGCTCCGGGAGCTACTCCAAATATAAGGATCAGGGGCCTGGGGACCTACTCATCCAAAGCAGACCCCTTATTTGTTGTAGATGGTGTGTGGGTGAATGATGTCAACTTCCTCAACCCGGCCGATATCGATAATATCAGTATCCTCAAGGACGCCAGCAGCGAATCCATCTATGGCGTACGGGGCGCCAATGGCGTGGTGCTGATCACCACAAAGAAAGGCCGGGGAAGGACCACTGTCAACTACACCGGCACCGTGGGCTGGCAGGTCGCCAACAATATACCCAAAATGGCCGATGCCCATGAATATGCCATCATGTTCAACGAGCTCAACCGCGCCAATGGCGGTACCTCTTCCCTGGACTCCAGCCAGTTCGGCAAAGGCACGCCATGGTTTGACAATTCCCTGCGCAATGCCATCATCACCAACCACCAGGTATCCGTCAACGGCGGCAGCGAAAAATCGACCTATAATCTCTCCCTGGGCTATCTCTCGCAGCAGGGTATCCTGAAGACCAATAAATACAGTCGTTATACGGCGACTTTCAGCAATGATGTTCAGGTATCCCGCTTTGTAAAGGCCGGCTATACGGTCATCGGCACCTATGCCAAATCGAACGATGCACCGGGCGGCATCTGGCGCGATCTCTATACAGCACCGTCCGTTATCCCTGTGAAATTCGCCGATGGCTCTTACGGAGACCCCGGATATTATGGGCTGGGCCAGGCCGTCAGCAACCCCCAGGTCATCCTGGACTATAACAATGCTGCTACAAAATACTACCACCTGAATGCCAACGCCTACCTGGAAATAAAATTCCTGGATCACTTTACCGCACGCGGCAGTATCAGCGGCTTATATGATCAGAATGAGTTCAGGAATTTCACCCCGGTATACAAGGCTACCGCCACCCAATCCAGCACACATAACACTTTGGAGACGACAGAATTCTCCACCCGCAACTGGATCATAGAAAATACGCTGACCTACTCCAATACCTTCGGGGACCATCGGGTCACCGCCCTGGCAGGTATGACTTCTTACCGCAATCAATACGGCGAAATACACTCCAGGTCGCAGGATGGAGCTTTGACATCCGACCCAAGGACATGGTACCTGGGGTTGGGCGCGGGAAATAGCGCCAATTATGTATACGATGTAACACCCGCTCCGGGACCGCAGACTTATCCTTCATTAGAACGTGTATTCTCTTACTTTGGCCGGGTGACATATTCTTTCAAAGACCGTTATACCTTCACCGGTACCCTCCGCTCAGATGCCAGCACAAAGTTCACCAGCGCCTATGGCCGGGCCACCCTGCCTTCGGTGGGAGCTGCCTGGATCGTTACGAACGAAGGGTTCATGAAAGATCAGCATATCTTCAACGCCCTGAAGCTGAAAGCCAGCTGGGGTCGAGTGGGTAATAGCCAGATACCCGCTTATGTCGCTACGCAAACTACCGCAACGGGTAATGCCGTTATCATTGGCGGTGTGCTTTACCCCGGTCAGACCGTTGCTTCACCTGTGCCACCGGCCCTCACCTGGGAAAAGGGCGAAGGGACGGACATTGGTCTCGAAGCTACCATCCTTGGCAATCGCCTGGACATCGAAGCCGACGTATACAACAGGACCACCCTCAACTTTATATTCCCCTTCCTGTATACAGGTTCCAATGGGTACAATACCGACCAGCTGGCCCAGAACATAGGCAGGCTGCGTAACAGAGGCGTGGAATTGTCCCTCAACTGGCACGACAAGATCAGCAGCGATTTCAGCTACAGCATCGGCGGCAATATCTCCTACAACCAGAACAAGTTCACCGAGAATAAATTCGGTCACGATCAGAAACTGTACAATGGCGGTGCCGGTTCCACCGGCGGTCAGCTGGCAACGCTTACCACCCTGGGCGAGCCTGTAGGCGTGTTCTATGGATACAAGGTTATCGGTATCTTCCAGTCCGCGGACGACGTCAATAATTACAAGGACAAAAATGGCGATCCCTATCAGCCGGATGCCAAGCCCGGGGACTTCAAATATGCCAAGACCGCCAACGATGGCGTAGGCGCCATCGGCGGCAACGACAGGGTCATCCTCGGCAACCCCAACCCCCGGTATTTCTACGGCATCAATACCAACTGGGCCTATAAAGCCTTCGATCTTTCCCTCGACTTCAATGGCGTGGCAGGCGTGGAATTGTACAATGCCAACAAGGGCCTTCGTTATGGGAATGAAAATTTCACCCAGGACTTCTATGACCATCGCTGGCATGGGGCTGGCACTTCCAATACCTATCCTTCCGTCAACCTGGGCGGCAACCAGAACTACTATATCAATTCCTGGTATGTGGAAAGCGGCAGCTACTTCCGGCTGCGCAATGTGCAGTTAGGCTGGACGCTTCCTAACGAATACGTCTCCAGGCTGGGCATACAAAAATTGAGGATATATGTCAATGCGCAAAACCCCGTGATCTTTACAAAATACAAGGGTTTTAGCCCCGAAATAGGCGCCAGTGTAGAAAATGGAGGCGGGCTTCCGGGCACCATCGGCATCGACAACAACGTCTATCCGATCTCAGCTATCTACAATTTCGGCGTGAACGTTACTTTCTAAACAACAAACTCATTATTATATGTCACCCCAAAAAATTAAATACCATGTAAGCTCCTTCAAACGGCTTACGATATATATCGCCACTGGCTGCATACTCCTGGTTTCCTGCTCCAAGAACTTCACCAGCCAGTACGATTCTTTGCAGGGACAGCCTACTGGCACTGATTTCTGGAAGAACGCCACGGCAGCAGAGGCAGGTAGGGCCGTTGCCTATGCTTACGGCAACCTGCGCACCTGGAACAACACCGCTTTTGCAGCTATTTGCGTAGAGAACATGGGCTCCGATGATGCCATAAAGGGCAGCACGGCCGATGACGCCGCCTTTATCAACCTGTACGATAATTTCAACGTCGATGCTACCGAAGGGCAATTGGATGGATTTTGGACAGGACAATACCAGAACATCAACAATTGCAACCAGGTCCTGGACAATGTTCCAAAAGTCAACATGGACGGAAATTTGAAAAATCGCTATCTCGCAGAAGCAAAATTCATTAGGGCTTATTCCTACTTCAGACTGGTACGCGCCTTCGGTAATATCCCCCTGGTACTGACCGTGCCGGACAGCCTTACGGCCCAAAACCCTACACAGGTCACGCCTGATAAAATATGGGCCGCCATCGAACAGGATCTGACAGATGCCGCATCAGTGCTACCCGCCTCTTATGGCCCCTCCGATATAGGCCGCGCTACCAAGGGCGCCGCGCTGGCCCTGCACGCCAAGGTCGCTATGTACCTGAAAAAATGGACCGATGTGCTGAACTATACCAACCAGGTAATAGGCCTGGGTGTTTACGACCTCTACCCTGATTTTTACCAGGAATTCCGGTATGACAATGAGAACAGCGTCGAGTCCGTCTTCGAGATACAATGCGACTATCTGCCGGGTAACGACGATATCAACAGCAGCCAGTATTCCCAGGTACAAGGTGATCGCGACACAAACCCCTCCGCGGGATGGGGATTTAATGTGCCCACCCAAGATCTCGTGGATGCATTTGAACCTGGCGATCCCCGCCTGACAGGCACCGTCATGTTTGCAGGGACTACGACACCCAGCGGTGACGCTGTTCCAATGGCGGCAGCCGGCGCCCCCACCAGGTACAACATGAAGTCCTATGTGCCCTTTGCGGTGGCCACCCTCAGCGGCAACCAGGGCTGCGGTCAGAACGTCCGCGTCATCCGCTTTTCCGATGTCCTGCTGATGAATGCAGAAGCCCTCAACGAAACAGGCGCCACCGCACAGGCGCTGATCCCCCTGGAAAGGGTCCGGGCCCGCGCCCGCGCCAAGAGCGACGACCCCTCTACGGACCTTCCTCCCGTAACGAGCACCGACCAGGCCACTGTGCGCGATGCCATCTATCACGAAAGAAGGGTGGAGCTGGCCATGGAGAACGACCGTTATTTCGACGTCATCCGCCAGGGTCGCGCAGCTACGGTCTTCGGCCCCCTGGGATGGAAAGCCAATAAGAATGAAGTATGGCCCATCCCCCAGGCTGAGATAGACAAGAGTGGCGGCGTCCTCAAACAAAACACCGGCTATTGATAAGTCAACAATGATCATCAACAAACTGATTAATCATGTATAACGATAAACGAACCATACAGCCGGCAATCCTCGTCATTGCCGCCTTTACCCTGGCCATGGTATCCTGCCAGAAAAAATTCGATCCGAAAGATTATGCCCCCAAAGAGACCTTTGGCGGTTATGAGTCCGCCCGTGAGGTCGCCGCTTCCAACCTGGTTGCCTACTTTGCCTTTGAAGGAGGACTGGTGGACAGTGTAAGCAATACAGCCGCCATCAATACCAATACCTCGAACAGCCCCGGTATCAAAGGACAGGGGATGCTGGTAGGGCTTGATAAATATGCCCTCTTCACTCCCACGGACGCCATCAAGAACCTTGAAAGCATGACAGTGGCATTCTGGGTTAATACACCCGTCAACTCCGCAGGTATCCAGGAACCCATCTGCTTCGTCAACCCCACCCAATTCTGGGGCAACCTGGATATGTTCTTCGATGCTCAGTCAGACGCATCTTCCGTGTTCAAGAACCACCTGCTGAATTCCTCGAACGCGGATGTCTGGCTTCCCGACTCGAAGATCAACAGTCCCTGGGATAAATGGATGCATCTTGCGTTGACCTATGACCATGCATCGGGGAAATTTGTTTTCTATGTCAATGGCGCACCGTTAACCACAGCTACCCCTTCCGGTTTCCCAGGGCTGAACTTCGCCAATGTCCCCGTCATCGTCCTGGGCACGGTCCAGTTCATGACCGATCCCAACCTCACTACAGGAACTACTCCTCAATCGTGGGCCAGCTTCCTGCTGGGCGTTATGGACGAGCTGAGGATCTATAACAAAGCCCTCAGCGGAGATGACATAAAAGCCCTTTACAACCTGGAAAATCTGGGTAAATAAATTTGATAGCACATGAGAGGAGCTCGCCCAGGGCGGCTCCTCTTATTTTCCGTAATGTGTATGAAACAACGCTCCGGCTTACTTTTTCTTTTTCTCCTGCTTTTTGCGGCTGCCTGTAAAAAGAGCAGCAACCCGACGACAACCACCCCTCCGCCGGAAACACCCCCCTCCTTTAGTTTTAATAGCCTGAAGGTCGACGGGGCCTATAAAGGGGTTAACTATACGGGCGTCAGCCTGAACCCTGTCATTCAACTGTCCTTCCTGGCGCCCATCGATCACGCCAGCATAAGTACTGCCGTTATTTTAAAGACAGGCGCCGGCGCCGGTATCTCTTTTAATACCTCCTACGCCAACAACGACAGCACCGTGATCATTCAACCTGCTTCGCCTCTGCAGGCCATTACAAAATATACATTGAATGTGACCACCTCGCTTCAATCCAAGGCCAAAGGCTCCCTGCAGTCACCCATTACCGTCACCCTGCTCACAGCCATCGATTCAACGGATAAATTCCCCCGCATTTCAGACGATGCACTGCTGGATAAGGTACAATCCCAAACTTTTAAATACTTTTGGGACTTCGGTCACCCCACCAGCGGTCTCGCCCGTGAACGCACCAGCTCCGGGGACATCGTAACCTCCGGCGGCAGCGGCTTCGGCATCATGGCCATGCTGGCTGCAACCCAACGTAACTTTATTACGCGCGCCCAAGCGCTGAGCCGCATAGACACCATCGTCAGCTTCCTCATAAATAAGGCCACCCGCTATCATGGCGCCTTCTCCCATTGGATCAACGGCGCCACCGGCGCTACCGTGCCTTTCGGAACACAGGACAATGGCGGCGATATCGTCGAGACCTCCTACATGGTACAAGGGTTGCTCTGCGCCCGCCAGTACTTCAACAGCACCACAGATGCAAAAGAGATAGACCTGCGCGATAAGATCAACGATATCTGGAATGCTGTGGAATGGGACTGGTATAGAAAGAACAACCTCAACATCCTCTACTGGAACTGGAGCCCGGATTATGACTGGGCTGTCAATGTACCCGTGAAAGGCTGGAACGAAGCCCTGATCACCTACGTCCTGGCTGCTTCTTCAGCCGGCCATTCCATTCCCAGGTCTACCTACGACAGCGGCTGGACCGGCAATGGCTCGATGCGCAACGGCGCTGTTTATTACGGCACTGTACTTCCCCTAGGCCCCGGTTTTGGAGGCCCCCTGTTCTTTGCACACTATTCTTTTTTAGGCATCGATCCCCATGGTCTTTCCGATGCCTATGCCGACTATTGGACACAGGATACAGCGCATACGCGTATCAACTATAAGCACTGTATCACCAATCCCCAGGGCTTCTATGGCTACAGCGCGCAATGCTGGGGGCTTACAGCCAGCGATGATAACATCAGCGGCTACGCTGCCCACTCGCCCGCTAACGATCTGGGCATCATCTCACCCACAGCCGCTATTTCCTCAATACCCTATACACCCACCGAATCCATGAATGCCCTTCGCTTCTTCTACTACACGCTGGGAGATAAGATATGGGGTCAATATGGGTTTGCCGACGCCTTTAACCTGGCTAACCCCTGGTTCGACACAGACTGCCTGGCCATCGATCAGGCGCCGGAAATTGTAATGATAGAGAATTACCGCTCCGGTCTTCTCTGGCAGCTTTTTATGAACTGCCCCGAAATACAGACAGGATTGAAAAAGCTGGGATTCCAAAGTCCATATTTTTAACTTTAAGCATTATATGAATACTATCCGACACCTCATTCTTATCGGGCTGGCCATCGGTCAGCTTACCATATTGCACGCCCAATCCGGAAAGACCCGCCCCACCAATCTTTCCGACTCAGCCCTCCTCGACCTCGTCGAGAAACAAACCTTTAAATACTTCTGGGACTTCGCGCACCCCACCAGCGGTCTGGCACGCGAACGCAGCAACACCACCTTCGACTATGGCCCCGAGGTCGTCACCATCGGCGGCTCCGGCTTTGGCGTCATGTCCATCATCGTTGCTACACAAAGAAAATTTATCACCCGCGAACAGGCGGTCGACAGGTTGTTAAAAATGATCAACTTCCTCGTCAAGGCCGACAGCTATCACGGCATCTTTCCCCATTGGCTCAACGGCGAAACTGGTAAGACCATCCCCTTCAGCCGTAAGGACGATGGGGCCGACCTCGTGGAAACATCTTTTCTTTTACAGGGATTGCTCTGCGCCAGGCAGTATTTCAACGGGTCCTCCGGCAAGGAGACAGAGCTTCGTAACAGGATCAACTGGCTCTGGGGCGATGCCGAATTCAACTGGCATACGAGGGGCGGCCTGGACCTGCTCTACTGGCACTGGAGTCCCAACAACGGATGGAGCATGAACTTCGAGCTCCGCGGCTGGAATGAGACGCTCATCACTTATATCCTGGCCGCATCTTCCCCCCGCTATTCCATCGACCCCCGGGTCTATCACCACTGCTGGGCGGAAAGCAACCACTTTTACAACGGCAAGACCTACTACGGGATCAAGCTTCCCCTGGGATTTGAATATGGGGGCCCTTTATTCTTTGCTCACTATTCCTTCCTTGGCCTCGACCCAAGGGGTCTGAAGGACAGGTATGCAGACTACTGGGAACAAAATAAGAACCATACGCTGATCAATCGCGCATACTGTATCGACAATCCAAAAAAATATAAAGGCTATGGCCCTGACTGCTGGGGCCTGACAGCCAGCGACAACTATGAAGGCTATAACGCCCATGCCCCCGGCAACGACCTGGGAGTGATCACCCCGGCCGCAGCCCTCTCATCCTTCCCCTATACGCCCGAATATTCCATGCAGGCCCTGAAATATTTTTACAACAAGCTGGGCGATAAGATATGGGGTGAATACGGTTTCACAGACGCTTTCAGCGAAGAAAAAAATTGGTATGCCACGGAATACCTGGCCATCGACCAGGGGCCGGAGATCGTGATGATAGAAAATTATCGCTCCGGTCTGCTCTGGCGCCTGTTCATGAGCTGTCCCGAGATACAGAATGGTCTTCGCAAGCTTGGATTCCAAAGCCCCTGGTTAAAATAATGCCCATGCAACGTCTAACAATACTCGCATACGCAATAACGCTCATCCTCGTGGCCCCCTGTCAGGTCCCGGCCCAGAACGCTATCACTCCCGTCACTGGGCCCAATTCAATCCCCGCCGTCGGCATCATCAAAGGCCTTTCCGACTCCGCCCTCCTGGACGTAGTACAACGACAGACCTTTCGCTATTTCTGGCATTATGCCCACCCCGTCAGCGGTCTCGCAAGGGAAAGGGACAACACCGTCAGGGCGGAATATTACTGGGACTATATCAACGAAGCCTACGATGAGCCCAACTTCAGCCGCCACACTTTCGGAGAGGAAGCCTGCGCCATCGGCGGGACAGGATTTGGCATTCTCTCTACCATCGTAGCCGTACAACGGAAATGGATCGGACGCGACACAGCCCTGCGCCGGCTGGTAAAGATCGTGGACTTCCTTATCAAAGCCGATTGCTATCACGGCATCTATCCCCATTTTATGAATGGGGCAACGGGCAAGACCATCCCTTTTGGCCGCCTGGACGACGGTGCCGATATCGTGGAGACCTCTTATTTACTCATGGGCCTTCTCTGCGCAAGAGAATATTTCAACGGCGACAGCCCCCTGGAAAAATATTTCCGTAGCAGGGTGACACAAATGTGGACAGTGGCCAACTGGAACTGGCATAGCAAAGGCGATGACAAATTGCTCTACTGGCATTGGAGCCCATACAATGATTTCGATATGAACTTTCCCGTCTACGGATGGGACGAAGCGCTTATCACCTACATCGTTTCAGCGTCTTCCCCTACACATCCCATCTCAAGAGAGCTGTATGAGAATTGCTGGGTAAAAAGCCAGTCCTGGCTGAACGGAAAATCTTACTATGGTATCAAGCTCCCCCTGGGTAATTTCGAGGGTGGCGGCCCCCTCTTCTTCGAACAATATACTTTTATGGGCATCGATCCCAACGGCCTTAAAGACGATAAAGGCATCGATTACGCAGAACAGACAAGGGATCACACGCTGATCAATCGCGCCTATTGTATCGACAACCCCAAAAAATACAAAGGCTACGGCCCCGATTGCTGGGGTCTGACGGCAGGGGATAGCTATAAAGGATATGTCGCTCACTGTCCACAAGAGGATCTGGGTGTCATACAACCGACGGCGGCACTTTCTTCCTTTCCCTATACGGCCGAATACAGCATGCAGGCGCTGAAACACTTTTATTATGACCTGGGTAATAAGATCTGGGGACCCTACGGCTTCGCCGACGGTTTTAGCGAGTCAAGGAACTGGTATGCCAAAACC
>DASZVM010000095.1:0-10197 GCA_035547295.1 Puia sp.
TCAACTGATAGTCAAAGGTCACCTGTCCAAAGCTGTTGTTCTTCCTGTACCCGTTCAGCAGCTCGTTGGCGATGAAGTACGGGTTGTTATACCAGGACAGGTTGTAGTTCCTTTGCTGAAGTCCTTCCTTGCCTTTGATCCAGTAATCCTTCAGGTCCCTGATGTCAATGTCCGGGCCGATCCACAGTAAAAGGTTGTACAGGAGATTGGGCGGGCCGTATCCGATGGTGGGGTAATTATTGGAGTATTCCTTGTTAAAGTTGATCTTGGCATCCATCGTCAGCCTAGGTGTGAGCACATAGGTGCCTCCTATGTTAAAGGAGGAATTGTTCACTCCTGTGTTGGGTACGACGCCTTTTTGATAGATATGCGAGGCGGACACCCGGAAGGAGCCTTTGTCGCTGCCGATGGAGGCGGAGACGCTGTTGGTGGAAAGCAGCCCTGTACGGAAAAAATTCTTTATATTATTTTTCCCCCTCGATATCCAGGGAAGAGGAACAAGTTTGTTTGTATTGGGGTCTACGGGGCTATTGTATTGGGTCGTTTCAAAGTAACCGCTGGGCGTGCCGGGGTCTTTCTGATCCAGCCTGGGGCCCCAGATCCAGCCGCCGCCTTCGGGGCCGTTGCCCGAGCCGTCGATATATTCGTACTTACCCTGGTCGCCGTCGCCGTACTGTGTCTGTACTTTCGGCACCACCGTATAGCCAGTCTGGAAGAGGGTAGAGGAGTTGATCTCGACGTTCAACTTCCCTTTCCTTCCTTTTTTCGTGGTGTAGAGGATGGCGCCGTTCACACCCAGTGCGCCGTAGAGCGCGCCTGCTGCCGTTCCTTTCAGTACAGAGACGTTTTCGATGTCATCCGCATTTATCTTATAAGGGTCCGCATCGGGGTCCGGTATGCCGTCGATGACGATCAGGGGCGTTTTTCCCCGCAGCGTGACGCCCGGGTTCTGGAAGAGATCCGTCGTATTGGAAATATTCAGGCCTGCCACCTTGCCCGTGAGGGCGCCCATTGCAGTAGGGGTCTTGGTTTTGGCCATGGTCTCACCGCTTACCTCCTGGACGGCGTAGCCCAATGTCTTCTGTTGTTTTTTTATACCCAGGGCCGTAGTGACCACTACTTCGTTCAACTGGGTCTTTTCGCTTGCCTGTAAAAGGATATTGATCTTTGACCTGCTGTTCACGGTCACTTCCTGTGGAGAATAGCCGGCCGCTGAGAAGACGAGGATCGCATTTCCCGGAGCCGTGACCTTGTAAATGCCTTCCATATTGGTGGTGGTCCCTCCCCGCTCACCTTTTACCATAATGGAAACACCGGCCAGTACGCTGCTATCCACGCCCGAACGGACGATGCCGGTGATCACGTTCTGTGAGAACCCGACATAGCAGATCACCATAAAAAAAGAGATGACAAAAGCAGTCTTTTTCATGTCTGAAATTGTTTTGGAATAAAGAATGGAATGCCTGAAAGCCAAGACAAATTTGGGGAGAATCGGGTAATCCAAAAAAAATAAATTGAATGAATGTTCAATTAATATAAATTTTAATGATAACTTCATGGAAAGTTAACCTTCAGAATTTGTTGGAGTAACATCGGTCGCCACGCTATATTTGTGCGCAACCTATATTCGCTAATCCAATGGGAAGAAAAAGTCTCAAGGAGCCCCGTCAGCGGGAGATCATAAAAGCCTTTTACAAGGTGGCCAAAAAAGAAGGTTTGGAGAACGCCTCTATTGCAAAGACCGCTGAAGTGATCAATATCAACCCCAGCCTTGTCATGCATTATTTCAAGACAAAGGAGCACCTGGTATATGGGCTGATAGAGTACATCCTGGACAAATACCTGCTGATATATAATATACCTCCGGAGTATGCGGGGCATCCCAAAAAAGCCTTGCTGAAGATCATCGACAACATATTTTCAAGTAAATGGAATACCCTCTTCGATGACAGTGTTTCGTACAGCTGTTATTCGCTGGCTTTCCGCGACAAGATCATAAAGGAGAAATATAAGAACCTTCTGGACGTATTACGGGAGAAGCTGAGGCTGTTGATACAGGACGGCAAGGATATCGGTATCCTCGCCGTGGAAGATCCGGCGATCACAGCCGACATTATCTTTGTCCTGGTGGATGGCGCCTATTATTATCTGAGCCTGGTCAGCAATAAGGAAGAGTACCAGCGTAAGCTCATGCAGTACAAGCGGCAGGCCGTAGCCCATCTTAATTTTGTCTCCGCCGTAGAATTAGCAGTATAGCCCAGCAGGCGATAACGGCCCAGGCGATGTTGACGATGACATTCGGGTAGTCGTTGAGCATCACCGCATTAAAGGTCAGCCCTGCCGCGCCCATGATATTCAATATATGATAGAGCTTTTTGTCCGCCTTTAGCCTGCCGGTGCTCAACAGCAGGTAGGCGATCAGATAGGCGAGCGTGCCTATCCATCCGAGAAGCGATGAAACTCCCTTGCTGTGAAAAAATGTTGCCAGGTTCATTGGTCTGCTAATGTAGGAAGAATGGTTCAAATCTTTGTCAGCCGGATGATGACCAGCTTGGATACGGGGGTATTGCTTTTTGCGGCCACGCTGTCGATGGGCACCAGCACATTTGTCTCAGGGTAATAGGCGGCGGCGCAGTTTTTAGGGATGGAGTAGGCGACGATGAGGAAGCGATGGGCTGTTCGTTCGATACCATTGTAGTGACTGGAGATGTCTACGATATCGCCTTTTTGCAGGCCTTGCTCCTGTATATCGGCTTCGTTCAGCAGTATAACCCGCCTTTCGTTGTAGATACCCCGATAGCGATCATCCATCCCATAGATGGTGGTATTGAATTGATCATGGCTGCGGATGGTCATCATCATCAGCTCGCCTGGTCTAAGCCCGACTGTTTCGGGATCTACGATGCTGAACTGCGCTTTTTTTGAAGCGGTTGTGAAGGCTCCCTGGCGGGGCGCATTGGGCAGATAAAAGCCCCCGGGTTGTCTGACCCTTGTATTGTACTGTTCAAAACCCGGTATGGTCTTTTCTATATCATCCCGGATAGCGTCGTAGTGACGCAGATATTTGTCCCAATCGATAAATGTCTTTTGCGTTTTCGACGTTTTCCCATTCAGGGTGGCTTTGGCCAGCAGGCAGACGATGACGGGCTCGCTTAGCAGATGGGAGGATACAGGCTGCAGCATCCCTTTGGATGACTGGACTACACCCATGGAATTCTCACAGGAGACGAACTGATCTTCACTATTGAGAGGGTCTTTATCGCTGCGGGCGAGACAGGGTAAAATGATGGCTTCTTCACCGTGTACCAGGTGGCTGCGGTTGAGCTTGGTAGAGACATGGACCGTAAGGCGGCAGCGGCGCAAGGCTTCAGCCGTATAGTTCGTGTCGGGGGTAGCGGAGAGGAAATTGCCGCCCATGGCAAAGAAAACGCCGGCTTTTCCCTCGTGCATGGCTTTGATGGCATTCACCACGTCATAGCCGTGTTTGCGGGGCGGGTCAAAACCGAATGTCTGCCGGATGCCATCGAGGAGCTTTTCTGTCGGTCTCTCCCAGATACCCACCGTCCTGTCGCCCTGCACATTACTATGTCCCCGCACCGGGCAGGTGCCGGCGCCGGGCTTGCCGATGCTGCCTTTCAGCAACAGCAGGTTGACGATCTCTTTTATCGTGTCCACCGCGTTCTTATGCTGGGTAAGCCCCATGGCCCAGCAGATGATGATCTTCTTTTTGTCCTTTAGCATTGCAGCCGCCTGCCCGATCTGCCGGATATCGATGCCACAGGCCGTTGATAGCTCAGGCAGGGATGCCTGTCGCAGGTGACCGATAAACGCCTCGTAGCCTTCCGTATGCTGCCGGATGAATTCGTGATCGAATACGCTGCCCGGGGCTCTCTCCTCATCCAGCCAGAGCATCAGCTCGATGGCCTGAAGGAGGGCCATATCCCCGTTGATCTTTATCTGCAGGAACAGGTCGGTCAGCGGGGTGGCGCTGCCCAGGATGCCGCCCACCTGCTGCGGATTGCGGTAGGCCATCAAACCCGTCTCCGGAAGAGGGTTGATGGAGATGATGCGCGCACCGTTGTGCTTTGCCTTTTGCAGGGCCGTCAGCATACGGGGTGCGTTCGTTCCCGGGTTCTGCCCCATGATGACGATGACCTCCGCCTGATGCAGGTCTTCCAGCGTTACCGAGCCTTTTCCCAGGCCCAATGTTTCCGTGAGCGCGACCCCGCTGGATTCATGGCACATATTGCTGCAGTCCGGGAGGTTGTTGGTGCCGAATGCACGGGCAAAAAGCTGGTAGAGAAAGGCGGCTTCGTTGCTGGTGCGGCCCGAGGTATAAAAGATGGCTTCGTCCGGTGTAGCCAGCGAATTGAGGGTTGCGGCTATATGTGTAAAGGCTTCGTCCCAGGAGATGGGTTGATAATGGGTGGCGTCTTTGGGCAGGAACATGGGCTGTGCTATACGGCCTTGTTTACCCAGGTGATAGTCCGATAGCCCGGAGAGGGCCGCAATGGAATTTTTTGCAAAAAAATCCGGGGTCAGCTTTTTGGTGGTGATCTCTTCGGCTACCGCCTTGGCCCCGTTCTCGCAGTACTCGGCGATGCCGGATCGTTCGTCGTCGGGGTCGGGCCAGGCGCAGCTGGGACAGTCGAAGCCACCCTTCTGATTGACCTTTGAGAGGGCTTTCAGGCTTCTTGCCACGCCTGCTTCGCTAAAGGCATGGCGGAAGCTGGATATAATGGCGGGGAGGCCTACGGCCTTTGTTTTTATGTTACCTGTATGAAGGTGGGATAGTTTGTCGGGCCCTTCGGGGTTTATCGGTTTTTCGGGGTTTGCAGTCCCTTCCGGGTTCGGTGGTTCTTGTTCGGGCATATTTATTTTTTTAAACGCGGACCCGGTCGCCCGCGTATATATTAAAGCGTTGGTCCCTCAAAAACCCGATGAGGGTCATATTGTATTCCTGCGCCAGCTCGACGGCGAGACTGGAGGGGGCGCCTACCGCCGCAACCATCTGTATACCTGCCATGGCCGCCTTTTGTATCAGCTCAAAGCAGGCCCTGCCGCTAAGGAGCAGGATGTGTTTGTCGAGGGGCAGGCTGCTTTCCTGAATACTTGCCCCGATGAGTTTGTCCAGTGCATTGTGCCGTCCGATGTCTTCTTTCAGGAGCTGGAGGTCTCCCTGTATATCGAATAAGGCCGCGGCATGCAGACCTCCGGTGGAGCCGAATATGTCCTGCTGATGGCGGAGCTTGCCGGGAAGGTCATAAATGACCTCGGGGGTAACAAGCCAGCCCGTCTCCGGCTGTGGCGGGGGGCAAACCGTCCTCAATGCTTCCAGGGATGATTTTCCACAGACCCCGCAGCTGGAAGTGGTATAAAAATGACGTTGCAGCCGCCCCAGATCCAACGGGATCGTGGTTTTCAAACTAAGGAGTATGGAATTGGGAGTAAAAGTGGATACCAGGTCTATCGCTGATGCATCAGGGATGATGCCTTCCGTATAGAGAAAGCCTGTGGCCAGCTCCGTATCGTTGCCGGGTGTACGCATCGTGATGGAGACGCTCCGTTCCTGGCGGTCCAGCGCGGGACCGTATTGCAAACGGATCTCCAGCGGCTCTTCGATAGCCAGCTCATCGATGGTGGCCTGGATGCCGGCATCCTGTATCTTTTGTATCGGCAGATGGGCAATGCCCGGTGATCGACTCATGGATTAAAGTTACGCAAAAAGCCTGCCTGCTGTATCGGATCCGGACACCATTGTATCGGAAATGAACTCCGGTTGTTTGTTTATGGGGTTTAAATGTTTGAATGTCAACTGTGTCGTTTTTAGGAGAGGTCTTTGCTACGGATATAATAACCAATTTGCTGTTATGTTAAAAAATTATTGGAAGATCGCTGTCCGCAATCTGCTGCGGAGTAAAGGTTTTTCTTTTTTGAACATTGCCGGTCTGGCCCTTGGTATGGCCAGCGCTACCCTGATCCTTTTATGGATCCAGCATGAGGGCAGCTATGATACGTTCCATGAAAAGAATGCGCGTCTGTTCGAGCTGATGACCAGCCATTTTGCCGATGGGAAATGGGGGACGGGCAGCGCGACACCCGAGATCATGCCGCCTGCTATTATGAAGGATTGCCCCGAAGTAGAGGATGTGGTCCGTATCTCCTGGAATTCGAGCATATTGTTCAATTACAAGGATAAGGCTATAAAGGCGGAGGGTGCAGCCACCGACACTGGTTTTTTGACGGCCTTTAGCTTTCCTTTAATAAAAGGGAATGCCGGGACAGCGCTGCGGGATCCTTATTCCATCGTTGTTACAGAGGGGATGGCGAAGAAGCTGTTTGGGGACGAGGACCCAATGGGTAAGGTGGTAAAGATGGATAATAAGGACAACTTCAAGGTGACCGGGGTATTGAAGGACTTGCCGGACAATACCCAGTTCAGGTTCGAATTTATCAATTCGTATAATTTCCTTACGATGAAAGGGTGGATCGACAAAGACTGGACGGATGTAAATAACCGGGCCTTTGTCCTGTTGAAGCCCCATACCTCCCCGGCGGCCGTCAATGCCCGGCTGAAGGGTATGATACGCCAATATTCGGGGGGTAAGACGACCACGGAAGCCTTTATATATCCTTTGAATAAGATGCGGCTTTATTCGGATTTTGAGGATAGGAAACCTTCGGGCGGACGTATTACCACCGTGCGGATATTCGGACTTGTGGCAGCGCTGATCCTGGTGATCGCCTGCATCAACTTTATGAACCTTTCCACAGCCCGCAGCGAGCGAAGGGGTAAGGAAGTGGGTATCCGTAAGGTAGTGGGGGCCCGGAAACCGTCGCTGATCCTGCAGTTCCTTTGCGAGTCGATGATGATAGCGTTTGTCTCCGGCGTACTGGCGTTTTTTGTGGTGCAATGGAGCCTGCCGGCTTTTGGAGCGCTGACACACAAGCATCTTGTCCTTGGATATTTCGATCCGTACTTTTGGCTTTGCGCATTGGGATTTGTGCTCATTACGGGGCTGCTGGCCGGCAGCTATCCCGCATTCTTTCTTTCCTCATTCCGGCCTGCCGCTGTGCTGAAAGGCGCCGGTCTGAAGGTACATGCCTTGCTGACGCCCCGGAAAGTGCTGGTGGTGACACAGTTTACCATTGCCGTGGTGCTGATCGTCTCCTCCCTGGTCATTGCCCGTCAGATACAATATGCCCAGGACAGAAAAACAGGATACGATCAGCGTAATCTTATATATATGTCCCTGGAAGGGGATATCCGGAGTCATTTCCCGGCCATCAAGCAAGCGCTGCTGCAGTCCGGTGCGGCTACAGCCGTCAGCATGACCACCTCGCCTCTGACCCAGACCTGGAGCAGGGGTTCCAGTCTCAGCTGGGAAGGGATGGCGCCGAATACACATATCAGCTTTATACGTACGGGCAGTACCGGTGATATCGCAAAGGCCGCCGGTCTGAAACTGGTGTCGGGTCGTGACCTGGATGTTTATACATATCCTACGGATTCTTTTGCCTGCCTGGTGAACGAGACGGCCATAAAGATGATGGGGATCAAAGATCCTGTAGGACAGTGGATCTTCGATGATCCTGTCAAATGGCATATCGTGGGTGTCGTAAAGGATTTTATCATGGGCAGCCCGTACGAACCCATTATGCCGCTGATCATCAAGGGGCCAAAGTTCTATATGTCCACCATGCATGTCAGGCTTAACGGCGAGCACTCCACCCGGAAGAACCTGGCTGCGATGGAAAAGATATTTAAGACATACAACCCTGCTTATCCTTTTGAATATCATTTTATCGACGCGGATTATGCGGATAAGTTCAATAATGAGCGGCTGACGGGTAAGCTGGCGGGCTTATTTGCCGGTCTTACCATTCTTATTTCCTGCCTGGGTCTTTTCGGTCTGGCGGCTTATATGGCGGAGAGCCGGACAAAGGAGATAGGTATAAGGAAGGTTTTGGGGGCAAGCGTTATGCGTATATCCCTGCTGCTGTCTTCCGGTTTTGTGCGTCTGGTGCTCATTGCGATAGCGGTGGCAACGCCCATCGCGTGGTATGTGACGCATCAGTGGCTGCAGGGATATAATTATCGGGTGACGATTCAATGGTGGTGGTTTGGGGCGGCGGGTCTGATAGCGGTAGTGATCGCGCTGCTGGCTGTCAGTGCGCAGAGCATACGGGCGGCGATGACCAACCCGGTGAAGAGCTTGAGATCGGAGTAGTGTGGCAGGTCTCCGGAAGCCCGGGAAGCCTTGGGAAATAACCGGGACAGGTGAGCCGTCACTTTGGCAATTATGGCCTAAATTAGAGCATGAGAAGACCGGTCATTTCCACGACGGACCTGGTGGAGCATTCGCATAATGACGGGAGGTTCGTTATCCGAAGAACATTTATTGGATCGCTGTTATTGCTGGCTGTCCATGCGGGTCATGCCCAGGGCTTTTCCCCGGCCGACGTCCAGCGCTGTGAATCCCGGGCCCGCCAGGTGCAGATCATACGTGACAAATGGGGTATCCCGCATATTTACGGCAAGACGGATGCATCCGCCGTCTTTGGATTGATGTATGCCGAATGCGAGGAAGATTTCAGCCGGATGGAGAAGAACTATCTGGAAGTCATGGGCCGGCAGGCGGAGGCGTATGGAGCGTCCTATCTGCATAATGACCTCCAGATGCGTCTCATCTATGACAGCGTGCAAGCTGTGAGAGATTATAAAAGCAGTCCGGTCTGGATGCACAAATTGCTGGATGCTTTTGCGGACGGCGTCAATTATTATCTGTATAAACATCCTGCTACGAAACCCTTGGTGCTGCACCATTGGGAACCCTGGTATGCGCTGATGTTCACGGACGGCAGTGTTTCCGCCACCAGCACCGAAGATATAAAGGCGGATGAGACCTGGGAGTTCTACAACAGCAAGGAGCTGCGTGCGGCGGTGCCGCCCAGGAAGGTCCAGCATGTTTCCGCAGCCGAAAAAATGGTGCTGGAAGACAGGGGGATATTGCCGCCCGACGTCCCGGCGGGGAAGTCCGAACCCCAGGTGGAGGAGCGCCGACCAGGGGTAGAAGAGTCCCGGCCCGACATCGGCTCCAACGGTTTTGCCATCGCTCCATCCCGTACCGCCGACGGGAATACCCTGCTGTACATCAACCCCCATGTGCCTTTTTATTTCAGGATGGAAGTGCACCTGGTCAGCGATGAAGGTCTGAATGCCTATGGCGCCGTCACCTGGGGCCAGTTCTTTATCTACCAGGGTTTCAACGCGCACTGCGGCTGGATGCATACCTCCAGCTATGCCGATGTAGCGGACCTCTATAAAGAGAAGGTCAGCCGGAAAGATCAGGGTTGGGTATATGAATATGAAGGCAGATACCGGGATGTAACAGGGAAACCTTTTACTGTCTGGTGCAGAAAGGATAATGAGCTGGTGCCCTATTCCTTTACCGGGTTATACACACACCACGGGCCCATTATTGCAGCACAGGAAGGGAAATGGCTGAGTCTGAAAGAATACAACCGCAGTCTGAACGCTTTGCTCGAGGCCTGGCTTATCACCAAGGCCCGGACATTCGGCGAATACAAAAAAGCCATGGACCTCAGGGCTAATACCACCAATAATACCGTTTATGCCGACGACCAGGGCAACATCGCCTACTGGCATGGTAACTTTATGCCCCGGCGTGATACAAGCTATGACTGGTCACATCCCGTAGACGGTACGATAGCAGCAACAGAATGGAAAGGATTGCATCCGCTGGACGAGATCGTACATCTCTACAACCCTGCCACCGGCTGGATACAGAATTGCAACTCCACGCCTTTCAGCCTATCAGGCAACAGCAGCCCCCGCCGGCAGGACTATCCTTATTACATGGCCCCGGATGGAGAGAATTTCCGGGCCTTGAATGCAGTGCGTTTGCTCAGGGATGCGCACGGTCTTACATTGGACAGTCTTATCGCCAAAGGATATGATACTTACCTGACCGCTTTTGACAGGCTGCTGCCTGCCCTGTTTGATGCGTATGGGACAGCGGGTGATCAGGATAAAGCTTCCCTGAAAGAGGCCATCGATACCTTGAAACAATGGAACAGAAGGAGTGCCGTGCATTCCATCGCTGTCACCCTTGCCGTTGAATGGGGAATGCGGATGATGCGTTTCGCACCCAGACCTGCACGGCCGGAAGACGG
>DASZVM010000096.1:0-2348 GCA_035547295.1 Puia sp.
GACTCCATCGCTGAGCGCAAGATCTCTGGAATACTGCCGAATAATAACCTGGATATCCTGCTGCAGGCCCTGGAGGCTACTGCGGAATATGATGTTGTCCGGGACGCTCATGATGGCATCATCATAAGAGCGCATGCCGCCAGGAACTGAACAGACTTTAAGACCATCTCAAAACTGCTTCATGAGAAAATCAAGCCTATATTCCTTGGTGTTTTTCCTGAGCGCAACCTTGCCGGCATGGTCACAGGTGAATCCTTCCGTAAAGCCGCCAGACACGGCTGACTCCATTTCCTCCCGCCGTTCTTTGCTGGACGTATTGATCGACCTGAACAGATCCAAAGGCGTATATTTTCTTTTTTCCCAGCAATCACTGGGAAAAGTGCTCGTCCATGACCCTGTGCTTTCACCCAATATGACCGTCGAGAGGACCCTTAACCAGGTGCTGAAGAACACGGGGCTGTATTTCAAAAAAGTGGATGACCGCACATTCGTCATCCTCAGTAAAAAGACATACGGTACCAACAGCGGTTATGATCCTTCCGCGGGCGTCCCCGATCCCGGTACTGCCGGATCGCTGCCCGAAGCGGATTCCGTTATCTTCAGCACGAATAATATCACCGGCAGGATAATATCTGCGGATGGAAAGACATTGCCGGGTGTCAGTGTTACTGTAAAGCACAGCCGTAAAGGGACGGTCACCGACCTTGACGGGCAGTTCAATATTCACGCGGGCAGGGGAGATACGCTGTTATTCTCTTTTGTGGGCTATAAGCAGCGTCAGCTGCCTGCACAGGAGACGGGCAGGGGATGGATCATATTGACGCCTTCGGATCAGCCGATGACGGAAGTGCTGGTGACGGCCCTGGGTATCAGGAAGCAGGAACGGTCCCTGGGTTTTTCTGCCACAGAAGTGGATGGATCCCGGCTGGCCATGTCCAGGGATCCCAACCTGGGCAACGCGCTGGTGGGGCAGGTAGCCGGACTAAGCGTATCCATCAACGCCACGGGACCTTATGGCAGCAGCCGGGTATTGATCCGTGGCAACGCTTCCCTCAGCGGTAATAACCAGCCTTTATACGTCGTCGATGGAGTACCCTATGATAATACCACCCAGGGAGGCTCGGGGCAATACGGGGGCTTCGACCTGGGGGACGGTCTTTCAAATATCAACCCGGACGATATAGAATCCGTCCTGGTATTGAAGGGAGTGGCGGCTTCCGCGCTTTATGGGTACAGGGGCGGCAACGGCGCCATCCTTATAAAGACCAAGTCAGGCTCCAAAACCCGTGGCATCGGCGTACAGGTCAACAACAACCTGACGGCAAATTCCGTCATCGATGAGCGGGAGTACCAGTATGTTTACGGCCAGGGACAAAAAGGCGTCAAGCCCATGAACAGACAATCGGCGGAGTCCGCGCCCTATTACAGCTGGGGCGCCAGGCTCGACGGCTCGCAGGCCGTCAATTTCCTGGGTAATAGTTTCCGTTATGTCCCTGTCAGGGATAATTTCAGCCATTTTTTCAAGACGGGGCTTACCAATCAAAGCTCGGTGGCGCTTACCGGCGCCAACAATAAAGGCCATTTCCGGCTGGGTCTCTCCGACCTTTATCTCAATACCATCATCCCCAACTCTTTTATGCGGCAGCAGGGGCTGAACCTCAATTCCTCCTATTCGGTCACCAGCCGGCTGCTGATGGAGCTGACGGCGGACTATGTATTTGAGAAAGTAAATAACCGCGCTTCCATTTCAGACAATGCCGGCAACATTATTGCGCCGCTGCTGTACCTGCCGAATTCCTTTGATGTCCGCTGGCTAAAGGACAGGACAAATCCCGACGGAACGGAAAGGCTGGCCGGAACGATCGATAATTATTTCGAGAACCCGTACTATATCGCCTATGACTATATCAACAGGACGGACCGCAACCGTATTACGGGCGGGCTTACCCTAAAATACAACCTGCTGGACTGGTTATACCTGCAGGGGCAGATAGCAAGGGACGGCTATATATTCAATGTAACCAATATCACTCCTTCCGGTGTGCAATACACCCGCAGCGACGGGATCCATGGCGGTAATCTCACCCAATACGAAGTGAACTTCCATGAGCTCAACGGCAGCTTTATGATCGGCATGCACAAGAGCTCGACCTCGGGTTTTAGTATTTCGGCCAACCTGGGAGGCAACCAGCAGGATAATATCACCGACATCAGCGGTGTCGGCGCAGTACCTAATTCACCCAACCGTCCTGCCGGACCTTTTCTTGTTGCCGGGAATTACAATGCCGGTAATATCGTTACCAAACCCTACAGCTCTTTTCACCGGCATCAACGGGTGAATTCGCTGT
>DASZVM010000097.1:0-2274 GCA_035547295.1 Puia sp.
TATAGCCGGAGGGACTTTATCCGTATGAATACGCTGGCTGCGTCCGGGCTGCTGTTGCCAGGCACCGGAGTTGTGCCGGACGATGAGCTGCAGCGGACCGCCGAACACCTGCTGATGAAATGGGGACGGGGAATGTTGAGATTACAGGTGACTGATCCGGCCTTGAAAGGACTACATGGAGGTATATTATGCCCGGCCTGCTCCGCCATTCATGGCAGAAGCGGGGATGCCATGTTCCCGATGTTATACCTCTATGACAAGACGCGTGATGAAAAGTACCTGCGGTCTGCGCTGATGCTGTACGACTGGATGGAGAACAATGTCAGCCTGCCGGATGGGTCCTGGGTGAATGAGGTGAGCGTCAGCGATTGGAAGGGGACGACGGTATTCGGGGTCATCACCCTCGCGCATGCGCTGATGCAATTCGGGCATTTACTGGAGAAAGACCGCGCGGCGCTATGGAAGGCGCGGCTGCAGCGGGCAGCGCAATATGTATACGATAATTTTACTATCGCAACCGGTAATATCAACTATCCCATCAGCGGCAGCTATGCGCTGGCGTTGACGGGGAAATATCTCGGGCAATCCCATTTCGTCGAAAAGGGACGACAGCTGGCCGGCGAGGTGATATCTTATTTTACGCCGGAGCGCCGTCTCATATATGGAGAAGGACATCCTGACCCCGTAAAAAGCCCTCATGGCTGCTATTCCATCGACCTGGGGTATAACGTGGAGGAGTCGCTGCCTTCCCTGGTGCTGTATGCGCGGCTGATGGATGATAAGGCGCTGATGGACATCCTGACCGTCTCCCTGCGCAGCCACGCGGCCTTCATGCTCCCCGACGGCGGCTGGGACAATAGCTGGGGGACCAGGAATTTCAAATGGACCTGGTGGGGCAGCAGGACGAGCGACGGCTGCCAGGCGGCTTACGCATTCATGGCTGAAAAAGATCCGGCGTTCTATACGGTGGCCCTTCGCAATACGCAGCAGCTGGCGGCCTGTACGCATGACGATCTCCTCCACGGAGGCCCTCATTATCATGCGCATGGTGTCCTGCCTTGTGTCCATCATACATTGGGACATAGCAAGGCGCTTGCGTTGCTGCTGAGCCACCCGGATAAAAGCTGGAGGCATCCGTCCGGAACGACCCTGGCAAGGCTGCCACGGGAATCACCTACTGGCATACAGTCTTTCCCCGAGATCCGTACCTGGCTGGCGGCGTATGGGCCATGGCGGGCGACCTTTACGGCTTACGATGTCGAATACCTGATGAAGGGAGGGCATGCTTCGGGCGGCGCCCTGACATTGCTTTATCATATACGGGTGGGTACGATCATTGCCGCCGGCATGAACCGCTACCAACTGGTGGAGGCATTCAATATGCAAAGGGATAAGGCGCAGCATTCTGTCTGTCTGACACCCAGGTTCGAGCTGGAACAGGAGGGTATCGTTTATTCAACCTTAAATGACCTGAACGCTTCAGCAAAGCAGGAAGACGACCGATTGTTCTTCACAAAGCCCCACCTGGTGGATGAATCCCAGCGGCCCTTGGGCGATGGTGCGGAGTGCGCTTTCACGTACCAATTCAAGGACGATCTCCTTATCATCCGGGCAAAGTGCAGCTACAGTGGAGCTGCCCGCCTCAAATATATTCTGCCCCTTATTTGCACCACCAGGGAGCCGGTGAAGCTGACAAGCCCAACCGCCATTGAGATCCATAAGCCGGGAGGGATCATCACAGTCCAATCGAACAAACCCTTTATACAGCCTGCGCCTCCACAGGAAAGAGTCTTTAATTTCGTCCCCGGTTTCGAAGCGTTTGTGCTCGAATTTACGGAGACCGACCTGGAGGTGACGATCAGGGTACGGTGACCCAAATTTTTTCTCCGGGTTCTTCACCCAAAAGCACCGAAAACCTGTCTACTGTGCATAAGCCATGTATAGTAGCATTTTCCAGCCAATACGACTTGCCATTCTAACCTTCTGGGCCTGTTTGTACCTGTCTGCGGCTTATGGGCAGCTGGAGGCCGACGTGCAGGCGTATCGATATCCCACTGACAGCCTGGTGGCTGCCAGGCTCCGGCAATGGAAGGAGCTGAAATTCGGTCTCTTCATGCACTGGGGTCCATACAGCCAGCAAGGGCTGGTAGAGTCCTGGACCATCTGTCCTGAAGACTATCCTTTTTGCCGTCACAGCGGTCCCGACTCGTCCGATTATTTTGCGTATAAACGATGGTACGAGGCTTTACAATATACTTTCAATCCGACACGCTT
>DASZVM010000098.1:0-7144 GCA_035547295.1 Puia sp.
TCAACGGAACGGCTGCAAACCCAAATATCAAATGGGAGCAGACCAACCAGCTGAATATCGGTACGGATATGGCTTTTTTTGGCAACAGGTTACGCGCTACCGCGGATTATTACAATAAGCATACGACCAACCTTATCTATACGAGCAACCTCCCGCCTTCTTCGGGGCAGAGCAATGTCGTTGTGAACTTGCCGGGTAAAGTGATCAATCATGGGGTTGAGATAACGCTTTCGGGTGATATCTTGACGCATAGCGCTTTAACGTGGACCAGCACCTTCAATATATCGTTCAACAGCAATGTGATCAGGGCGAAAATAACGCCTATAGCGGGCGGCGGCGTCCCTTCAGGTGCCGTTTCCTGGTTGAGGGATGGGTATTCCATAGGTTCTTTCTTTGGATATATTTCCCAGGGTGTAGATCCACAGACGGGGTACATGAAATATGCCGATCCGGATAAGACGGGAAAGGCTGAGAACAACCTGTATTTAGGCAGGGCTTTACCCACGGCATTTGGCGGATTCAGCAATGAGCTGCATTACAGGAATTTTTCCCTGGATGTGCTGATCGAGTATGCCTGGGGCAACAAGGTGTTCAATGGCAACCGCTATGAAGAAGAGGGGATGTATGACCTGACCAATCAGCTGTCTACTACCTTGCACCGTTGGAGAAAACCAGGCGATATTACCGATATGCCGCTTGCTATTTTAGGCGAGAATTCTTCGAACCATGCAAATAGTCCAAATAGTCCTTATGAGAATGGCAATAATAATGTATCGAGCCGGTATGTAGAAAATGGTTCTTTTGCAAGACTTAAGAATGTTGCCCTTTCTTATGATCTTACCGCCTTCAACTTTGTAAAGTCCATAGGGGTAAAAAACCTTCGGGCGTATTTTGCCGTGGAGAACATACTCACGCTTACCAAATATTCGGGCTACTCTCCCGACCTGAATTATGGCGGTACTTCGCCGAATACCCAGGGTCTTGATTTTGGTGTTTATCCGCTGGCCAAGGCTATTACGGTAGGGTTAAATGTTGGATTCTAACACAGAGAAACTTGCTTGAATATAAAAATGTGAAAAATATGAAAAATAAAAATATATTATTCCTGTTGCTGGCTGCAACAGGCCTTTTTTCGATCACTGCGTGTAAGAAAAGCTTCCTGGAGGTTACGCCGCCGAACCAGGTGTCGAGCTCATCAGTCAATACGCTTGCGGGGCTTCAGGATATATTGAATAACTGTTTTGAACAAATGGTGGATGCCAATGGACATTTCTATCAATGGTTCGACCTGGTAAACGAGGATGTCCGCTCGGATAATAGTTTTGATGGACAAACAGACAACAACAGCAACGAAGCGGTAACCCAGTGCGATAACTTTACCGATAATGCAACCACCACGGACGGCAGGGGTTGGACGGAATTATATGGCATGATCGGTACCTGCAACCTGTTGATCGATGTTGCCGCCAAGCCCAGCTCGGATACCAAGCTGACAGACTCTGCGAGGGATCAAATGGTGGCTTCGGCCAAGTTCCTGCGGGCGCTGCATTATTTTAACCTGGTCAAGGCTTATGGACCGGTGGTGATGACCCTCCACACCTATTCAACGGACACCGCCGTTAGAATAGCCCGTAGCAGCCTTGCCGATTGTTATAAACAGATCGTTACCGATCTGACGGATGCAATTGGCGGATTGCCGGATACGTATCCAAATGTCGTAAATCAACATACCAGGGCCACAAAACCCGCTGCACAGGCTTTACTGGCAAAAGTGTATGCGCAGGAGGGCGATTATACCGATTGTCTTACCGCCTGCAATTCCGTATTGCCCCCGTTATATGGAGGGACAGGTACGGGGAATTTCAGCCTGGTGGCTAATTTTGCCGATCTGTTCGATGATAACAAATCGACCAATACAACGGAATCCTTTTTTGAGATCCAGCATGTAGGCGGCACCAATGCGCCCACACGAAACTTTGCAACGTGGCTGATCGCGCCTTCGGATTATAATCCCACGATACCGGACCCGTTTACGAAATTTGTTACTCCCACACAGAACCTGGTCGATGATTACAAGAACTCCGGCGACCTCGTCAGGATGAATGGGGTAATGGTCTTTGAAAATGATTCGACGGTATTCACCCCCGGGCGGATCTTCTTCGATAACCCCAATCACTACCCGACCAACGCGACGGCCCAGATACCTTATTTAATTACAAGAGGACAGCATGTCCAGGGTGGATCGTATGCCGCCGGCGGCAGTCAAAGCGTTATCATGCTCCGGCTGGCGGATATCATTTTGCTAAAAGCAGAAGCGCTGAACAATACGAACAGCACTGCACAAGCTATCCCCCTGGTGAATGCGATCAGGGCCCGGGTAGGCTTGCCGGCACTAACAGTAACATCCCAGCCGGATGTCGCGCTTGCCATATTGCATGAAAGGAGATTGGAATTCGCGGGACAGGGACAGCGTTGGAGCGATCTGAGAAGGTTTGGTGCTCAATATACGGTCGACCTGATGAATAGCTTTACGGACTACCTGGGAAATAAGCTGTATACGATAAACGCCAATATGCTGTTGTATGCTATTCCCGTCGGGGAATTGAACAGCAATCCGGCTTGTACGCAGAACGACGGTTACTAGAGCGTTAAGTGATTCGATCAACGCCCCTGGAAACGGGGGCGTTTTATCAGCCATACTTCGGTCAGCCTTGAATGTTGCCGCCAGTTCAGGAAGTCTTCATTCAGCGGGTCCCAGGTCAGTACGAGCCTGCCGTGTTCTATGAATGAAGGCGGGATGGGGAATTCCTTTATCGCACCGATGGTTCTTCCATAGCGGGACGGTGTCACACGGCGGCCATTGGCCTTTAACAGGGTTTCTCCGTAGCCCGTAATGCGTACTGTATAATTCGCCGTCGAATCGAGACCGTCATATTCCATCCCCAGGGGCCAACCCATATTCGTCATCCAGGACAGTCTCTCCCTGCTGAAGCCATTATCCCACCAATCATAACCGGGGAGATCGCCACTCTTGCGCGCCAGGGGATCAGTCACCCACGGCTCGCCCCTGTACACATGAGGCGATTTGGAAACATTGCCGATGTCATCATAAAAACCTCCCGGACCGGGGTCTTCCCAGTCAGCAATCGTATCAAGGGCCTTTACCTGTATTGTCTCAGGCAATTTCCCAATCCTTTTGAATTCATCTTCCAGCCACCAGCGGTTGTTCAGCGGTCTGTCCAGGAAATCCAACACGGCTCCCCGCTCCTCGCCGGAAGCTTTGTATTTTGCCACGCTGCTCTGCAGGCCGATGGATTTAAACAAGGCATCACAGAGGTCGATGATACGTTGATGCCAGGCGGTTTCGACAGGGTTCGTTTCCGCCCTCGCCAGGATGCTCAATGCAGTCTCCATCGCTTTCGCAGCCCCTGTTTTGCCGGCCTGCGACAATGCATCGTTTGCTTCGCGTTCCAGCCCGTCTTCGTAGATGAACCTTTTTCGCGTATAGGCATCATAATAAGCACGCAGCAGACACATCTGCCAGCGCCAGTTGCCCGCCAGATCAGGGTTTGCACTTTCCAGGCCCTTCCATGTCTGCAGGCAGGATTGGATATTGCCATTCTCCACGATCGGCCCTTCCCAATTCTTTTCCAGACCCAATATGGCGTCGGCCCCATCTTCCGCCAATGCACTGCCGAAGAAGAAATTTGAATATTCAGTAAGGATCTCCCGCTCATTGGCATGGAGGTCCCAGGACAGCCGGGTCCAGACTATCTTGTTGACATCATCATGGCAGCCATCCGAATATGAGATAAATCCGTCCGTATATTGCTCAAGGGCCTTGTAGACAGCAGCAAAGAAATATGGGCGTGGATTGACGGCTTCCCGTCCCAGCGTCAGGTTGAATGCAGGGTCCCACCAGGGAATAGGGGAGTCGCAGCGGACGTTGTGGGTGAGGTCGGGGTAATAACGCAATTTGTACCTGGACGGCAGGGCAGCCCTTGTCTCGTCCACCGGCGGACTGCTGGGGCCCGTCACTAACCCACCCAGCCATACCGGCAGTCGCTCCTGTACATATTTATAGACGTACTGGTTTTGTTCAGCAGTGAAGTTTTGCAGGGACAGCCATATACCTGCTTTCGGGTGGCGCTTTTTTAAAATAACGGCCATATCCTCCAGCAAGGGTAATACCAGTTCCGGGGGATTATCGCCGGGGTCGCCACCGGGAAAGAACACCCCATTTATCCGGACCGAATAATTGCAGATCTTTTCGAAAGTTTCCAGGTATTTTCTTCGCTTATCTTTATCGTTGAGGTCCATCTGAGCAGGGACCCACATCCAATAATCAAGATCGTAGGTTTCACAGATCGCACTGATCCGGGCATTCATTTCATCCGGCGGGACCTTGAAATGCGGACTCTTTTTTTCATCGAAGATAGGGATGGATTCGATGCTGTTGGCTCCAAAGATCACCAGTTCACGGATGTACTGCTCATATTGCTCCGGCGACCATTCATCATAGGAGTTGGCCGTATTCCGATAGCCCAACTGGTGTCCGCGGATCTCCTTGGCAGGACTCTCCGCCAGGGCGAGCCCGCTTTTCAGGGATACGCTGCCCTTATTGTATTGCAGCATCCGCAACAGTTTGCCTGCCCCGAACAAAACGCCACGGCTATCCAGGCCCTCGATCAGGATGACTGTCCTGCCCGGCTGTCCGGACGAGACTATCCTGAAAGATTCCGGCTTCCGCGATAATTCAGGTTGCCTGGAAAAAGCCGGTGCTCCTTTAATATTCATCCCTTCCCGTTTCAGGATGATTACATCTCCTGCTGCCGGGCATGTGGAAGATACCTGCCAGTTCAGCCCTGTCCTTTTCTGAACCTCTTCCGTCAGGATCTTTACCGCGGATCTCTCTCCGTTTGTCAACGGTGCGCTTCCCGTAACGACTGTCACACCGGAGAAAAATGTCTGTAGGCCTTCGTCGGAGCTGCTTCGACACGCTCCTCCTCGGTCGGGACCTTCGGTCCTGGACGAGCCGCCGTTGGCGGCTCCTATGGTAGTCTGCTGCCCGGGCGATAACGGCTGCGATATCGCCATTGCCTGGAACAGTATTCCGGCTAAACAGGAGATCATCCGGGATACAGGTAATCGAAAATTCATCATATAAAATTGAAATGATTATTTTACAGGAGCAGAAATGACATCCAGATAGCGCCCCATCCAGTAAGGCAGAAGCCAGACATCGCCGGGGGTCTCCTCGGATTGACCATTACCGGCCTGGTCCAGCTGGAAGCGGGTGCCATTGTGTTTCTGAACAACTCCTTCCGCGGGAGAGATCACATCTTTGGTAGAACGATCCATGAAATTTTTCGGGAGCTTCTCGATGTCATTCCTTTGAGAGTTTTCGATATTCCAGGAGATATTATCCAGCGGATGTCTTTTAAGCCACCAGATCGACTCGTCCAGGTCAAAGTCCTTTGCTCCTGTCATGGCATATGTAAAATTCCAGAGAGGATCTTTTTCCGGACGCAATATTTCCCAATGATCGCGGATGGCCTCCTTGAATTTTTCCCTGAGATCTTCGTTAAGCGCGTAGGGATAGAGACACCAATAGCCCAGGAAATACATTTCATCATCTGAATGGTTCCATTCATTGGAAAGCATTTCGGCCCAGCTTGAGTAGTTGCCTGAATCTTTACTTTCGACCCTGCCGATCTCTTTCATGGGCCGCGTCAAATTCTCAAGATAGCCATGCTTCCCGAATAGTTCGAGTACTTTCTGTTTATATTTTTCGTCTTTGGTAACATGAAATGCCGCCTGCAGAAAACCCGTAATATTGGATGAGGTCAGCTTTCTGTCTCCTACCCGGGGAGAAAACCCATTGACATAGGCCGGGTTCCATTTTCCCCATGTTGTCGGTTTCCCGTCCCAGTCAACCAGGTATAGATCGTTCTTATAGATATGCTCGGAAAGTTTCGTCAGGAGATCCTTTGCCCGGCGTCTCCACAAGGTGTCATCAGCCAGATCTACAAAGAGGGACAGCGCAAAATAATGTCCCAGCACCTCATCGCTGCTGGTGGTCGATTTCCATACCCAGCCATCGGAGGTTCCCTTACGCCAGGGAGAGCTTTTTACATCGTAACCGCTTTCCTCAAAAAGATGGCGTGACCTTTCACTAAAAGCATTTGTATATCCCGATGATTCATATCCCATCACTTCATAAGCCCTTGCAGGAAGGCCGGGAACTCCTGTGATCGCGTACAGGCGTTCAAAACCCATCAGGGCCTCTTTGCAATTCTCCCATGCCTCAGGATCTTTGGTGGCTGCATACCGGAACAGCTGCCCTCCAAGGTACATGGCAGTCCAGAGGCCATCATTGTCTGAATCCGTCAGTGTCATGGTCGACCGGTTGCCTTTGGTCATACCTTCACCGGTGCAGCTAAATCCATAACGTATATGATATTTCCGGGTCTGCTCCTCTAATATCATAGCCTTTTCCTCCAGGGTCATTTTTGAAAAGCAGATCTGACCTAATCCGGTCTCGGTCAAAACAAGAACGCTCCCCCCGGGTCCGGGTGCGATATCCACCACTTTATTGTCCGGCAGCCATCGTTCCGAGGCATAATAATCGTACGTATTCCCTTCTGTTAATTTAAAAGCTCCCCGTGTGGACCCCAACCATAGCACCCCGTTTATTTCTTCCAGATCGGTGATCTCGGGGCAGGGGACTTTTGTGATCAATTCCCCTTCGGGTATGCCGGATCCTTTGAGCCATTCGTAACCCTTTTTGGTTCCCAGGACTATCTTTTCCCCTTTTTTTGCAGGTATTGCACAAGTGATACCGGCTCCTTTAAAAACAGATACCAGCTTTTTTTCTGCCGGTAAGAACAGGGATAAGGAATCAGGGGTGACAATAAGGAAATTGTTTTTTGGCTCATTGAATTTGATGGAAATAACATGGGGGATCCGGGCTGTCCAAAGTACTTTTCCACCCTTGTCGAGATAGACAAGATCCGAGCCGTCCGTCAACAAAAAATTAAAGTCTTTATCACCGGCAAAGACGGACGGCCTCTTCATATTATGCGCTGTAAAAAAATTTCCTGCCCAGGCATTCGAAAAAAGAAGATGATCGTCGGTATAAACA
>DASZVM010000099.1:0-3981 GCA_035547295.1 Puia sp.
GCCAGGGGGTTCCGGGGGGCGCTGAGGGTCTGATGCGCCGCCGGCTGCGATCAACGGATACACTGCAGGACATACCACCAGCACCCCATAGTGACCAAACTGAAGAGGATACTAATGCCCACCATCAGGCTGGCCAGCGGCGGGTTGAGGCCATATTCATCCGCCAGTACGCCGGCAGTGGCCAGCGTCGGCATGGCTGATTCAAAAACGCTGATCTGCGCAATGGACCCCCGCTGACCGGTGAGCAGGACGATCAGCAGGACGAGGGCCGGGGCCAGGCATAATTTATAGAGCAGTCCCGCGGACAGAGGACGGACAACGGATCTGCGGGCCGCGCCATCCAGCTGAAGCCCTATCGAGAAAAGCGCCATGGGACCGATGGTGGCGGCGATCCTGTCCAGCATCGGGTTCAGCGGACTAAAGAAGGAGGGCGGCAGGCACAGGGCCGGCAGGCATGCGAGGAAGGGAGGGAAACGGAAAAGCCTTTTCAGCAGGATGGAAGCTTTGACCTTATGATCGCCGGAGTCTTTTACAGCGGTGATGACGCCTGCCGTCGAGAGCAGCAGGAAGGAGACCTGGTCATACAGCACGGCTATGCTTATTTCCTTTTCGCTGTAATAGACCGCGATAAAGCCGAGAAAGGCCGTATTGCTGAGACCGCTGGTCAGCTTTAACGCTCCCCTGCTGCCGTTGCTGAGCATGACCCTGGCGCTGTACAGGGAGATAAAAGCCCAGGCGCCTGCCCATACGACAAAAGGGGACAGGAGGGGGAGCATTACCTGCCTGTCCCAACGGATGCAGGGTATATAGCGCAGGAAGCAGGCAGGCATTGCAATATAAAGTATCCAGGCATTGACGCTTTTGTACGCGCCCGGCTGCAGTATCCCTGAGCGCCGGATCATGATCCCGGCTGCCAGGCAGACGATGATAAAGAGGAAGCTGATCATTGGGATGCGCTCTTCCTGTGAACGATGGTAGCTGTAGCCTGGGCCGCGGGCATGATGAGCAGGTCGCTGATGTTGACATGCGCGGGGCGGGAGACGGCAAACCAGATGGTCTCGGCTATATCCTGTGCGGTAAGGGCCTGGTAGCCTTCATAGACTTTTTTCGCCCTGGCCAGGTCTCCTTTGAACCTCACCTGGGAGAATTCCGTTTCCGCGGGACCGGGATGAATGGCGGTGACCTTTACGCCGCAGGGCAGCAGGTCGATACGCATGGCCTTGCTCAGGGAGTCCACCGCATGTTTGGTAGCGCAATAGATGTTCCCGTTAGGGTAGGTCTCTTTGGCGGCGATGGAGCCGAGGTTGATGATATGCCCGCTGTTCCTTTTTACCATCCATTGGGAGACCGTTCGGGTAACATAGAGGAGTCCCTTGATATTGGTGTCGATCATGGTGTCCCAGTCGTCCGGATTGCCCAGCTGCAAAGGGTCAAGGCCAAGACAGAGTCCTGCATTATTGATCAGCACATCCACTTCTTTCCAGGAGGCCGGGAGACTTTCCAGCGCGTCCGACACGGCTTTCCTGTTCCTTACATCCATTACGAGGGACCTGACAGCTACATCGTGCCGGATCATGAGCTGCTGTGATAGCTTGTCCAGCCTGTCTTTCCGGCGCCCGGTGAGGATCAGCCTGTACTGATGTGCGGCAAACAGCTGCGCGCAAGCTTCTCCGATACCGGCGGTAGCGCCGGTGATCAATACTGTTTTTGTCATATGATGCAGGGCAGGGTTATGATCTTTTGAAAATAGTATTGCCTTCCTTGATGGTTTCCAGCACCTGTATATCTTTTATTTTTTCAGGTGCGACGGTGAGGGGATTGCCGGACAGGATGACCATATCCGCCAGTTTCCCTTTTTCGAGGGACCCTTTGATGTCCTCTTCAAAATATTCATAAGCGCCGTTGATGGTGATAGCGCGCAATCCTTGCATGGGTGTCAGTCTTTCATCAGGGCCGATGGTCTTTCCCGACCGGGATTGCCGGACAACGGAGGTCCACAGCAGAAAGATCTGGTTCACGGGCGTTACAGGGAAGTCCGTATGATTGGTGAACAGGATACCTTTTCCCAGGGCGGTGTGCAGGGGACTGAGAAAGGCTGCCCGCGGGATACCAAGATTTTGCTCGTGCGTGTCGCCCCAGAAAAAAGCGTGATTGGTGAAGAAGGAAGGCAGCATCCCCAGCCGTTTGTATTGATCCAGCTGATCGGCCCGGACAAATTGGGAGTGAATGATGACGGGCCTTTTATCCGTGCTGGTGGTTGAAAGCAGGCTGTCCGCCGCACGGACGGCATGGATATACATATCGATGGCGCCGTCGCCATTGCAGTGGACAAAGGGGTGGATGTGTTCCCTGAAGCCTCTTTGTACAGCCGCATCCAGCTGTGCCTGGGTGACGGTGGGAATGCCGGTGCAGTGATCTGTGCACCCGGGTGCGGGCGTCAGGTAGGGTTGGCTCATAAAAGCTGTTTTTTCCTGGGGCGAGCCGTCGGCCACCATTTTAAAGCCGGCCAGCTTAAAGTGATCGTGGAGAATGTTAAAGGTGAGGGCCGGATCTCCTTTCAGGGAATCGAGGATAAAATAACCGGGCAGCGCTTCGATGTCCATCTTCAGGAGGTGGTGTTCCGCCGCGGCTTTCAGCAGGCGTATGCCGTCCAGGCTGGAGTAGCCGTCCTGTGCGGTGGTGATGCCCATGGAAGCATAGTATTCCTGTTGTTTTTGCAGGGTGGCGAATTGCTGTTCCAGGCTGGGCTTACTGCTGCCGAATTTCAGCACTGTCCGTCCGTTCTCCAGCAGCAGACCGGTGGGTTCCTGCGAACCGGGCTTGCGTACGACCTGTCCGCCGGGCGGGTCAGGGGTAGCCGCAGTGACGCCCGAGACCTTCAGTGCCGCTGAATTGACGACGCACATATGACCGGAAGCATGGATGAGCATGACAGGTATGTCCGGGAATGCTTTGTCGAGGTCCTCTTTGGCAGGATGCCTTTTTTCTTCCATCTGGTCAATGTCGTACCCGAAGGCCGTGAGCCATTCGCCTTTTTTCAGGGGATGCGTTTTGACGAAGTCCTGCAGCTGGCGGATGATACCGGGAATATTTTTAACGGGCCCGACGGGTGGAGAGAAAATGTTGACGGCGCCGGCCAGCTCCAGGGCCATAAAATGGCTGTGACCGTCTACAAAGCCCGGCAGCAGCGTTTTTCCTCCGAGATCAACAATGGTAGTCGAGGGACCTTTCAGGTTTTCCATTTCTTTGGTGTCGCCGGTGGCCAGGATCTTTCCATCCGCGATGGCTACCGCTTCTTTTTCCGTACCGGCTGCGTCCATGGTGAGGATGTGCCCGTTGATATAGATCTTGTCGGCCGTGGGAGCCTCTTTTTTATAAATGGTCCGCCCTTCCTTGATGGTCTCCAGCACAGTGATGTCCTTGATCTTTTCCGGATCGATGGTCAGCGGGTCGTCCGAGAGGATGGCGAAGTCGGCCAGCTTTCCTTTTTCGATGGAACCCTTTGTCTTTTCTTCAAAGTAAAGGTAGGCCCCATTGATGGTGAGGGCGCGCAGCCCCTCCATCGGGGTGAGCCTTTGTTCGGGACCGATGACCTTGCCGCTGCGCGATTCGCGCATGACCGAGGTCCAGAGGAGGAACAGCTGGCTCAGCGGCGTGACGCCGTAGTCCGTATGGTTGGCGAAGACGATGCCTTTTTCTTCCGCCGTTTTGAGGGGACTTTCGAAGTAGCCGCGGTTCTGACCGAGATTTTTAATATGTACGTCGCCCCAGAAGAAAGTATGATTCGTAAAGAAGGAAGGGGTCATGCCCAGCTCTTTGTATTTATCCAGCTGATCGGGGCGTACGAATTGAGAATGGATGACCACGGGCCGGCGGTCGATGCTGGTGGTATGGAGCACCTTTTTTGCATTCTCCACCGCTGCGATATACATGTCGATGGTGGCGTCGCCGTTGCAATGGACAAAGGTCTGGATATTATTC
>DASZVM010000100.1:0-3414 GCA_035547295.1 Puia sp.
AACAGCTGACTTCGGTGCTTTTTACGGATAAAAGGAATCTGGAACGCAGGTTTAAAAAAGCTACGTCGAATACAGTAGGAGAGTATATCCAGCGGGTACGGGTAGAGGCGGTGAAGAAAGGACTGGAGACGAGCAGCAAGACCATTATGGAATTGATGCATGAGGTAGGGTATTCCGACAGCAAGGCATTCAGGAGCCCGTTTAAAAGGATAACTGGTCTGACGCCTGTGGCTTACCGGAATAAATACGTTGGTAGAGTCCTATTGTAAGTTTTGACCATATTGTGTAATATTTTCTACAAAAAATACATATGAGAGGCCCGGTTAGGCAATGGCATCTTATTTGAACCTATGATCGTGAACCAAACATTACGATCATGGTAAAAACATCCAATAATAAGTTAACAGATCTTTTTGTAATAGCGGCGCTTTCAATGGGTGCGCTGGTCGCCTGTACAGGCAATGCGGATAAGACCAGTGACAGGAATCCTGTGATAACGGGTGATTCAAGCACCGTCTCCGGTAGTACCAGCGGTTACGGCTCAAAGGATGTCGCGGGCGGAAAGAGCGGTGCCACAGGTTCGAAGTCGAGGACTAAAAAGAAGGGAAAGGCTTCTGTAGCTGTATCCTCTTCCAGTGCCGCTAACGAGAAAGTAGTAAAAGATAATGAAGGAGTATATAAAAATCCTACCGTAATGCCTGAATTCCCTGGCGGTCGGAATGCGCTGGAAACTTATGTAAACAACCAGGTACAGTACCCTGAACAGGCGATCGAGGATAATACTGCCGGTGTGGTGAGAGTGTCCTTTGTAGTGGATGAGCATGGGAAAGTGACGAACGCAAAGATCATCGGCGGGCAGAAAGTGGGTGATGGCCTGGATGAAGAGGCATTACGTGTAGTCAATAATATGCCTGCCTGGAAGCCGGGTAAGGTGAAAGGCAGGAACATAAAAACAAGATTAGAGCTTCCGATCAACTTCCAACTGGAAGCATAGATCGGCTTTGGTTATGTACAACGCGAAACCATGAGTATTCCTGCTCATGGTTTTTTTTTATTGCATGCTTTTCCGGAAAAGTTCGTTTAATGTGGCATAGGGTGTCGCTGTCTGTGCAAAGGAAAAAGTCCCCTTTTGAAAAACCTCCTGCGCAGCGCTGATGAATCCACCGTATGCCGCCCGGATCAGTGCCGAGCCCAGGCTTACCCGTCTGACGCCCAGGCTGCCCAGCGCTTCCAGCGTAATATTGCCCTGGGTTAAACCCATTACTACATTTACAGGTTTAGGGGTGACAGCCTTGACCACGGCGGCTATCTCTTCCAGGGTCTTCAGACCGGGAGCGAACAGCACATCGGCGCCTGCTTCCGCAAAGGCTGTCAGCCGGCGGAGGGTATCGGGAAGATCGGGGCGTCCATGGATGAGGTTCTCTGCCCTGGCTGTCAGCGTAAACGGAAAAGGGAGGCTGCGGGCTGCTTTCACGGCCGCCCGTACCCGTTGGACGGAAACCTCGAATGGATAGATAGGGTCTTCCCTTCGTCCTGTGGCGTCTTCGATGGAGCCTCCCACGGCCCCCGCTTCGGCGGCTTTGATGATCGTGGAGGCGCAGGATTCGGGGTCGTCGCCATAGCCGTTCTCCAGGTCGGCGGACAGGGGCAGGGAGGTAGCTGCCGCGATTACCCGTACGTTTTCCAACGCTTCTTCGAGACTGGCCACTCCGTCCCCATCGGGCTTGCCGATGGAAAAGGACATCCCCGCGCTGGTGGTGGCCAGCGCTTTGAACCCAAGGCTGGCCAGGATCTTTGCCGAGCCGGCATCCCAGGGATTGGGAATGACAAAGATGCCCGGCGAATGATGGAGCTTTTGCAATGCAATGGCCTGTTCAGTCTGACGTGCAGTAGGTATCATACGGTAATGTACAAAAAAGGGTCGTATCCTCCTGACATAGGGTTGACACTCATCCGTCGTTCCTTTGTAGGGACGGCAAGGTGTACCTAATCAAAAAACTTTGAATATGAAGGACAATCAAATAATCATGAATGGCATTTCCAGCAGTTGGGACGAGGCGATCACGGGTTTTGACGCATTATGGCCGACGATCCCCCCTCAATACATACAGCAGGCTGATGGGGGACGTTCAGGAGGAGAGGTCCATGGCCAGCACCCTGATAAAGGGGCGAAAACCGAGCATGATCCTTGCGCCTCGTGGAAGCAAAGGGTCGTATCTTTCCGGGGTCAGGAACAATACCAGTAAGGTCAGCGACGGGAAGAGGGCAAAGATCAGGGGACCGGCCCAGACCCTGAGGGGGATCTTTCCGGCAATGAAGGTCGTGTGTGTCACCTGTACCAGGTCATAGGCAATAAAGGGACCTATCAGCAGGATGAACAGGAGCAGGAAGAACTGGCTCCTGCACAGCAGCAAATGCCCCTTTCGCATAGTCATCAGGAGGTGGGTCTCCTCTTCAAGCTCCTGCAGCTGCTGTTTATAAAATTGGGGGAGGATAGTCATATAGTATTGATAGAGATCCCCATTTTCTTCCAGGTTTTCCTCGATAAGTATACAGATATGGTCCAGCAGGTTGAGCCGGATGCTCTCCGTCCGGATGCCTCTTCGCAGGAGGTCGGAATGGATGAGATCTACCTGTTGGTCGTTTAGCCGGTACATCAGGCCATTTTTGGTTTTATATCCAGGAGGGCGATCATCGTATCCATAAAGTTGGCCAGCTCTTTCAGTTTTTCCCTGCCGGCTGTTTTGCCCGCGGGGCTGAGGCTATAATATTTACGAACCCTTTTGCCGATGTATTCCACCTCCGTAGTGACCAGTCCGTCAGCTTCCAGCGCGTGTAAAGTAGGGTACAGGGCCCCTTCGGTGATCTGGATCTTATCCCGGGTCAGCTCTTTTACCCGCTGGGTTATTTCATAGCCATACATTTTTTTGTGGTCGCTTAGCAGCTTGAGAACGATGGTCTTCAGCGTACCTTTTAACAATTCCGGTGAATAGGTCATGATAGAAAGATTCTGTGACGAATATACAGATAAAGATCACTCTATCCTGAATACCTTGTTCAGGATCTTGTTGGTTTGTTTCAGTGTGCTGGTCAGCTCTTTTGCATGCTCATCATTGGGTGGATCGACAGGCCCTGCCTCTTTTGACGGCTTTTTACCCCATTCATGCAGACCATACAGAAAGAAGATGCCCGTTTCTGTCAGCAGACCGGCTGTCAGGGCCATGCTGCCGTAATCTTTATGCTCCAGCTTGGCCCAGGCCCCGAAAATTACTACTGCCGCGGCAAATGAATACAGGGTGTTCATGATCTTTTCAAAATGCATAGTGTTTGTTTTTAGGGTAAAAATGCGTCATAGATGGGCGTTTTTTGAGGTATGATCTTTATAAATGGTTTTTTTATGGTCAGGCGGATATG
>DASZVM010000101.1:0-2309 GCA_035547295.1 Puia sp.
CAGCCCAGGGCCGCCTCGTTCACAAAAGTGAGGATGGCGCTTGCCAGACAGCCATAAGCCGTCACCCACCATTCCATCTCACGCCGTACGGGACAGCCGACAAGCTGCAGCTTCTCATACATCAGGTACACTCCCTGTACAGTCAGCAGGTTCATGACGCTGAACAGGGGTAAAAAGATACCGATACGTCTGAACAGCTCATGGTCGCCCGGGAACCGCCGTTTTACCAGCATGGCCACCATGCCGAATATGGAATAGATGACCGTAAAATACAACAGCGAGATGCCCAGACGGACAAAAAAGCTGCCGGAGGATTCAAAGACACAATAGCCGAACAACAGCAGATTGATCAGCACGGTATAGGGCAGCATGAACCACGCAAATATCTTGGGTTCTATCTTACTATACCTTTTTAGTGACATGCGGTCAAATTAATACAAAAAACTCAATTCTTCGCTCACAGCTGCTTTGCCGGCAGCGACGCCGTCTGTTTTGGCATGGAAAACTTGCCGGGCGGTATCCAGGCCGGCACAGTATTCTTTACAGGCCTGGTCGTCTTAAGGAAACGATAGATGCTGCTCAGGTCTTCATCGGTAAGCTTGGCAAAATTCTGCCACGGCATGGGCGGCATCAGCGGTCTGGCGCTATCCAGCCCCTTCCATTTACCTTCCCTGAGACATTTGATGAACTGTTGCTCCGTCCAGTTGCCGATGCCCGTAGCATCCGATGTGATATTGCCGGCAAAGGATACACCCCAGGGCCCCACACAGGCCGTAAGGTCCATGCTCATCAATGCCCAGCTCTTCGCGGTATTGGTATCCCATGCAGCCAGTGGTCTGCTGGCGGGGTAACCGGAAAACCTTAGCTCGGGGTCTATCTCCGGACCATGAGGGCCCATCTTCTTGGGAGAGTGGCAGTCGTCGCAGCCGATAGTGGTTACGAGATACTCGCCGCGTTTGATCAGTCTGGCGGAATCACTTGCCGCCGTCACAGGGTCCGAAGACACGCCGCCTATCCCATCTCCCGGTGAAGCATTGTGACACGAGACATTCGAAACAATTATCACAGCGCCAATTAAGACCGCCGTCACAAAAAATATTCTACGCATATTCTTTTTCATTAAGAAGTTGTAAAAACTTTACCTTGTTCCTTCTCAGCCAAAGCTCAAAACTTTGCATCCGGGGGTTCATATACCAGCTGTTCATCAGGTCACCCTTCCTGTGGGGTATATATAGCCGCTGGACCTCGAACATATTCGCCAGCTCTTCAGCACCGGGGAAACCCTGACGCGCATACTCGTCCCGGGGGATATAACGGTAACGCACCGTAACACCCAGCACCCGGCTCATGATCGCTGCATATTCTTTACAGGTACGATCCTCTCCCACCACGCCCATGGTCTTCCCGATATAGATGTCGGGATGATCGAAGATCAGGGACACGATGGCGCCCATGTCCTCGGGTGTAGCCATGGCCAGCGGAGTGTCGCCCTGGGGGAAACCGAAATAGAACGCTCCATCCTCGCCCTTTCGCGGGGGGAAGAAAGTGAGGAAATTCTCATAGTAGAAGGCGATATGGGTAAAGGTGGAAGGGATACCCAGGCTGCGCGCATATACTTCCAATGCCGCCTTTATATCGCAGTGCGGCACGGACAGCTGCCCCCCGCTCAATAGCTGGTAGGCAGGCAGACCGCTGTAAATAAAGTGGGATACCCCGGATGCATGCGCCGCATCGATAAGGTTCTTACCCTGCTGATATTCCTTTTCATAATGTTCCCAGAAATTGGTAAGACCAAAGACGCCATAGCAGCCTTCCATTGCTTTTAACAGGGAGCTTTTGTCGCCCAGGTCCCCTTCGACAAGGATGGCGCCCGCCAGCTGTAAGGCCCGGGCGCCGGACGAGTCCGCATTACGGGTGAGACAACGGACAGTCCACCTGCCGGACTCCAGGAGGGCCTGGGCTGCACTGCTGCCCTGGGCCCCGGTCGCACCCGTGACAAGGATCACGGGCAGATCATTCTTTTGTTGCATAAGTATTTTGATTTAAGGTTTTAAGCTTGTTTCCAGATTGATAAATTCTTTCATTACCCCTTTACCCGTCAGGGTAGCCTTGAACCCGGATTCCAGGCCAAGGGAGTATCCGCCTTCCACGCCCGCCAGCGTCGAGCTCGCCTTTCCGATGGTCTCCGTCAGGAGCCCCTCCACCGAAACACCTACGCCTGCACCTGCCTTCCCCTTGATCCCGATGTCCGTCATTTGCTCGTTATTGTCCAGGCTGATATAGATCATTTGTACCGCCTCGGCCTTTGC
>DASZVM010000102.1:0-3537 GCA_035547295.1 Puia sp.
CGGCAATACGCCAGCCGGCGGGGGATGCCGGCCAGAAAAACCAGCATGGCAGCCGGTAAGGCGCTTTGACTATAGACGGTAAAGATCACCGCCAGATCGTACTTCGCCGATCTCAATTGCTCGGCCAGCACAAAAAACTCCCCTACAGAAGGCTGCCCTCCAGTCTTCACCCAGGGCAGATCAGCGGCGATCACATCATCGATGCCCGGCAAATGGGGCGCTATCAGGCTGCCCATCTTCGAGGTCAGCAAAGTTATCCGGGCATGGAAGGAATTTTTCAGGGCCCGTATAGCCGGCCCGCTCATGATGACATCTCCCATATTGTCCGCCCGTATACAAAGGATGCGTTTGAATTCACTTGCTGCCGGCTGCATAAGTTTCATTTTGCGAGAGGATGGCGCCGGCCGCTGCTCTCAGGTCCGTTACACAATAATGGGGCACACGGAGCTCATCCATCCGCCATTCCGTCTCATTCCCATTGTCCACCAGTACGGTGCGGCAGCCGGCACGGCGGCCTGCCTCCATATCATTGAGTATATCCCCCACCATCCAGGAACCGGGCAGATCGATGTCATAATCTTCCGCCGCATGCAGTAGAAGCCCCGGCTGCGGTTTACGGCAGCTGCACGTTCCTTCCACATGTGGACAATAATAAAAGGCATGCAGCCTTATCCCATAGGCGCCCATCAGCCGGTCCAGATGAACAGACACCCCCTGCAATTCCTTCACCCCAAAATAACCCAACGCCACACCCGGCTGATTGGAAATGATGATCAGCAGATATCCTTCTTTCTGCAGCATTTCCAATGCTTCCACTGCATAAGGCATAAGCGTGATCAATGTCACGTTGACATTGTAAGGGATATCCCGTATCAACGTACCGTCCTTGTCCAGGAACACTGCACGCCTCATGAGCCGGGAAGATTGAAAACGGGGAAGAATGGCTGCCGGAGCATCGTACCGGCTGCATGGAGAGAGAAAAATTCCTTTTCCCTCGATGAACGGTGCTGCAGCATCTGTTCCCTGCGCACCTCCTTTTCCACCAATTCATATACATCCGCAATTTGCCGCGATACTTTTTTCCAGGTGAACAGCTTGTGTACACGCCGGATAGCGTTCTTCCCCATCTTTTCGGCAAGCAGGGGGTTATCCAGCAGATGTCCCACCTTCCGTGCAAGACTGTCCGGGTCTTTTGGCGGCACTAAAAAACCTGTCTTGCCGTCCGCAACGCTGTATTTCACGCCACCTGTCCTGGAACCCACGACAGGTATGCCGCAGGCCATGGCCTCCAACGGCGTTATGCCAAAAGGTTCATACCAGGGCGTCGTGATGAACAGGTCGGCTGCGGCATAATAAAAAGGCAGGACCTGTCTGTCCTTTCGCCCGACAAACTGCACCCGGTGAGCGATACCCTCCTCGCGGGCAACCTCCTGCAGCCTGCCGATCTCGGGAGTAAGGGAAGGGTCCGGCTGGTCCGAGTTGCCGCCTACAACCACCAGCCGGATCTCTCTTTCATCCGCACGCAATCTTCCAAGTGCGCGAATGACATTATCGACACCTTTCCTCGGCACCATCCTTCCCAGTTGCAGCAATATCTTTTCGTGCATGGGCAGTGAGAGTCTCTCCCGTGCTTCCATCCTGTCATATGGCCGGAACTCCTCCGGATTGAACCCACAGGGCACAACGCTGATCTTCTCAGGGTCCGCCCTATAGTATTTTATCAGGTCTGCCCTATCCTGCGGACACTCTGCTATGATCCTGTCTGCATCCCCCACAATGAATCTCTCTATGGTGCAACGCTCCGGAGGAAATTTATCCATCTCTTTCTGGAATGCTTTCCGCACGAGTCCCAGCGCATGGAACGTGACGACATACGGTACCCGAAGGGTCCTCCTGATGGCGGAGGCCACCATCGCCGACATAAAAAAATGCGCATGTATCAATGAATAATACATGCGGTGCCGCCTGATGAAGTGGAGCATGTTGTCCGTAAACTCCTTCATATGCCCCAGAAGGTTCTCCTTATCGATGGGTTCTTCCGCTCCGGCCTTTATGTGTATGACCCTGATGCCCGGCAGCCATTCGACTATCTCCCGCTGCAACCTGCTTTCCTTCCGGGTATATATATCGACGCAATATCCATTGTTCGCCAATTCCCGGCTCAATTCCGCCACATACACATTCTGTCCCCCATTGTCGATGCCACCCAGTATGGCCAGGGGAGACGCGTGCTCACTGATGAATGCTACCCGCATAATTTTTTATATTTTGTGAAATGGCCAATTGGAAAACTTCTTCCCATTGTCTTACAAATCTGCCAATATTGAATTTTTCCCCGGCCACTTTTCTACCCGCTTCACCTATCTCCATGGCCAGGCCCTTATCCTCCAGCAACCGCTGCATGCAGCCTGTCAGGTAATCCGTATCATTGCTGATAAACCCCGAGATCCCGTCCTGTATCACCGAAGGATATTCCGTCGTCGCAAGGGCCACTATGGGCAAGCCCATCATCATGGCCTCGCAGACAGCCAGGCCAAAGCTGGTATATCGTATGGGGTTGAAAAAAAACCGGTACCGGCTGATAAAAGCGGGCAGCGCCGGATGCAGCACTTCCCCCAGCCCGCCGTACTCCCTGGTGCCCATCCCGACGAGGTCCAGCGGCACCTTCCGGGACACTTCCCTGTAAATGTCCTCTCCCAGCTTGCGTCCACGCTGATGGAGGTGATTGATCACTACGATCCCCCGCTCCTGTTCCCCGGTCCAACGAAAAGGAGAGGATGTGACCCCATGCTCTATCACCCTTACGATCCTGCTGTTATTCCACCACATCAGCCGGTTGAAATGCGTTACATGCACCATGACCACATCCGGATCATCCATGACATGCCGGGCATCCGTAGGATGACGGGTAGGCGGATCATGCTCGACATACACGCGGGGCAGACGACGCTGCTCTTCGCTGAGTATCTCGTATTGGTCCGTAAGCCAGTTCTTATTGGTTTGAAAAAGTATACAGTCGAACGTAAGGTTCCTTACTTCTTCCACCGGCACGGCGATCACATTGCTTCCAAAAGGGAAAGTGCTGCCCAGCCCATGATAACCTTCCTCTCTTCCGGCGGATACAGGAATGTAGATGGTATAGTTCCCCTGCGAGAGATAGAACAGATAGCTTCCATGAATATGCCAGGTAAATATCTTCATGTGTAAAACGTTCTTAAAAATTGATGCCAGCCCTTCCAGCTTTCCCGGGCAAGCGCTTTAAACGGATGAACATTAAAAAAGATCTCATATGCGTTGATAATTATCCACAGCAGTGAGCATGGAAGAGAACAAAGCGCTTTTAAAAGAGCGCCCTGGGGATGAGGCGCAGGATTTGATGTATTCCAGACATATGTACACATTAGGAATAAATGCTGCGTTCCACGATCCTTCCGCCTGTCTGCTGAAAGACGGCGTCCTGCTGGCAGCCGCAGAAGAGGAAAGGTTCACCCACATCAAACACGGTAAGCGGCCCATACCCTTCTCGGCCTACGAGCT
>DASZVM010000103.1:0-4473 GCA_035547295.1 Puia sp.
CTTACGGGATCATCCAGCATGATCTTACCTTCTTCGTAGAGCATCATAATGGCGACGCTGGTGATAGCCTTTGTTTGGGATGCGATCCGGAAAATATCGTCTTTTGGCATAGGCGATTTTTTTTCCATATTGTTGTAGCCGAAACTTTTGTAATAAGCTATTTTGCCGTTACGGATGACGAGCGCCACGGCAGCATTTGTCCAGTTGTCACGGATAGAGCGTTGCAGCACGGAATCGATCCTGCCGAGCCTTTCGGATGACATCCCTGTCTGGACAGGTGTTCCGGCACTTATTGACGGGTGAAAGGTTTGCGCATCAGGGGCAATCAGAAATGCGAAATAAATACACAGCGTGGCAAATATCCTTTTCATCGGCATAAATTTTTTATTTGTCTTTTAAGCGAAAGGCCATATACGTATCTCCGGACCGGGTGCCAACTTTGCCACCGCCACCGGCAGCTATTACAATGTATTGCTTACCATCTGCGATATAGGTGGATGGCGTGGCGTAACCGCCGGCGGGAAGCTGGTATTCCCATAATAATTTACCGCTCATCTTGTCGAAGATCCGCAGCTTTTCATCGGCGGCAGCGGCGATAATGAGCAGTCCTCCGGCTGTCACGATAGAGCCGCCCAGGTTGGGTGTTCCGGTGGGTTTTATTCCCCGTTGTTTCAAAGCGGGATATTCACCCAGCACGGTGTGCCAGCGGAGTTCGCCGGAATTCAGATCGATGGCGTTGAGCGTACCCCAGGGTGGCTTTACACCGGGGTAGCCTTCCTGGTCTGTCAGCGGTATCCAGCCGTTGTGAACATACTTTGCGTTATTGCGGGTTGTGGATTGACGGGAAGAGGCGGAGCTTTTTTTGTTCAACAGGAAGTCGATCAGGTTCTTCCTGTCGTCTGCGGTGATATTTGAGAAGGCCGGCATCTGACCTCTGCCTTTTGTCAGGATATTGTCCAGGTCTGCCGCTGTATATTTTTTGGAAAGATCCAGGAGGGAAGGATAGACGTCAGAGCCTTTCCTGTCTGCCCCATGGCACATGGTGCAATTATTCAGCGTATATATCTTTTCGCCTTCGGAGGCGTGCGCACCTTTGTCGAAGACGGATACGGGCATCATTTTTACGAGGAATGGGATTTCGTTGGCATTGACATACAGGATCCCTGTGGAAGGATCGAAAGAAGCGCCTCCCCATTCGGCTCCGCCTCTTGTGCCGGGGAATTCTACCACGCCTGCCGTATCGGGCGGCGTAAAGATGGTGCCGTTGTTGAACCGTCCGATCTTGTCGGATACGAATTTATGAGCGGAGTCCGAGATATCGGTGATGTCGGAGGTGGAAAAGGTTTGTCTTACAAATGGCTTTGGCAGTATCGGAAAGGGTTGTGTAGGGGATGCGGTCTCACCCGGGAGGGTCGAGTGCGGTACGGGTTTTTCGTACACGGGAAAAAGAGGGCGGCCTGTCGTGCGATCGAGCACGAAGACCATTCCCATTTTTGTGATCTGGGCGACGGCGTCGATGGTGCCGGTGTCGTCTTTTAAAGTGACGAGTACGGGTGGCGCCGGGAGGTCGTAGTCCCATAGGTCATGATGCACCAGCTGGTAATGCCATTTTCTTTTGCCGGTGGCGGCATCGAGCGCAAGCAGACAGTTGCCGAACAGGTCGGAGCCTTTGCGGTTGCCTCCATAAAAATCGAAAGCAGGCGAGCCCAGTGGGATATAGACGATGCCGCGACGTTCATCCAGGCTCATGCCTGCCCAGCAGTTGACGCCGCCTACTTCCTTGTAGGAGGCGGTATCCCAGGTGTCATATCCGAATTCTCCCGGCTGGGGAATGGTATGGAAGGTCCAGGCGATCCGGCCTGTACGGACATCGTAAGCCCTGATAAAACCGGGGGCCGCATCGTATCCTTCGCCCAGGGCGGTGCCCTGGATCAGCAGGTCTTTATATATTATTCCCGGGCTGGTGGCCCAGACCGAAAGTTTTTCCCATGGCCGGTCGAGGCCTATGCGGAGATCGACTTTTCCCTGATCGCCAAACGTGGTTATGGTCTTACCGTTCTCTGCGTTCAGGGCATACAGATAGGGGCCGGCGGAGAGGAATATCCGTTTATCATCGTCGTGCTGCCAGTAGGTGACGCCGCGGTTGACGCCGGTGGCCTGGCCGCCGGCAAAAGGGTCGAACCGCCATAGTTCCCTGCCTGTGGCAGGATCGAGGGCTATCAGCTTCAGTCTGGGTGAAGTGACATACATCCTGCCATCGGCGATGATGGGGTTGCATTGTATGGCTGACCGGTTGGCTTCCCTTGCATCTCCGCAATGGAAGGTCCAGGCGGGTTCCAGGCGGGAGACATTGCCTGTGTTTATTTCGTCGAGCGCGGACCAGGCGGTGCTGGTCTTATCGCCCCGGTAGACCGGCCATCCTGCAGAGGAGTGATGGTGCCCGGAATGACAGGAGAACAGCAGGGCAATGGCGGGTAGAAGAAGACGATGGAATTTTTGTGGCAAGCGACAGAAGATTTATTTTTTCAGCAATTTTGTTGCGTTGTCCTTATATATCTTTTTTAGCGTGGCGTCATCCAGGTCCAATCCTTCCAGGGGCCAGTGGTAGCCAAACAGCTCGGTGGCATAGAAATGTTCGTCAGCTGTCTGCAATACACGAAAAGTCGTCTCGTACATGAATTCCGTGGGGTCCATATCTGTCCCGTATACCAGTCTGTCCTGGTATTTTTTAAAGAATGCCGCGGTATAACGGGGTACGGGTGCGATCTCCCCAAAACGGGCGCCGAAATCCGCGTATAGATTCCTGTATTTCGACAGGAGGTTGCCTAACAGCGAGAGGTCGTATTCGCAATTGGCAAGGTGGCAGGCGATGAAGGTGGTTTGGGGGTTGGCGCTCACGATATTTTCCAGTGTTTTGAGCATTTCGGCATGGCCGCGGAGACCGGGTTGTCTGGGATCGATGCGCCAGTCGTATGCGTTCATCAGACCGTCGTTGGTGGAGTCCATGGGTTCGTACATCCACATGGGGTCGGCCACATGGATGCTGACGGGTATTTTCAGATCGGCGCACTTTCTATATAAGGGCTGGAGCCTGGCATCGTCCAGGTGCATGCCGCCGGGGACGGGCAGACCGAATATTTCACCCAGGCCTTTATCACCTAATTCACCCACGCCGCCGGCGCCCATTTTTACACAGCGCTCCAGCTCTTTTACAGCCTTATCGGCCCAACCCGGCTGACCGAAACCCGAAAAGTCAAAGCTGCACCATATTTCAAACCTGTTGAGGTAGGGCGTAAAAAGATGATAGATGGAGTCGAACTGGGGACCGCAGGTGGCGGTGAACAGGATCGTTTTTTCTATACCGAACTTATCCATAAGGGCAATCCATTTGTCGATGTCGCCCTTGCTTTTTGCCATATAGCTATGGGAGTGCATGTCGATGACGGGATATTTTGCCTTTGTGATCTTTGTCACGGGAACTTTGTAGATGGAGTGGGGACGATAATTCTTCAGGAGGATGGAATTTGGGTCCTGGGCATGGGTAATCGCGGCCGTAAAGAAGGCAGTGATGGTAAATACACCGGCGATGAGACAGAATTTTGTCATAGTATTAATTTTCAGAAATGATATCGAGTTTTTTACCGACGAGCTCCATAACGGAACAAGTGGCTATGGGAAAAACTTTTCTCAGATCGATCTCACTGTTGTCGTGCAGTGTGGTTTGCAATGTCTTCATAAACGCGTTCTTTGCTTCCGTGGCCAGGTTGACTTTTGCGATCCCTCTTTTTACCGACTCTTTCAACTGCTGATCCGGGATGCCCGAGCTTCCGTGCAACACAAGCGCTGCGGGAGTGATCTCATGGATCAGTGAGAGCAGCTCCATTTGCAGACGGGGCGGTTCTTTGTAGAAGCCGTGGGCGGAGCCGATGGCGATGGCCAGTGCGTCGATGCCTGTAGCTTCCACGAAGTGTCTGGCCTCTTCGGGCTGGGTATAAGCGTTGTTCAACTGGGTTTGCCCCAATTTGGCTACGTAGCCCAGCTCTGCCTCTACGTTGGCATTGTATCCCGCTGCAATTTTAACTACTTCGCGGGATATTCTTATATTCTCTTCCAGGGGTTTTTCGCTGGCGTCGATCATTACGGAATCGAATCCCGCGTCCAGGCACCGTCTGACTAGGTCGATAGAGCTGCCGTGGTCCAGGTGCAGCCATCCTTCCGTGGCATGGTCCTTTAACGCGGCCCGGGCCATTTGAGCCGCCACCTGCAGGCCAAGGTATTGAATGGAGCTTTCGGAAAGCTGAAGGATGACGGGGTGTTTTTTTGCGGATGCGGCCTGCAGTATGCCGGAAAGCGTTTCGAAATTATAAAAGTTGACGGCAAGGAGCGCTTTGCCCTGCCGGCTTTTTTCCTGTAGTATCTCTTTTAGCAGCATCAGAAGCTATAGTTGAAGTGAGAAAGGCTGATGGACCGGAC
>DASZVM010000104.1:0-3927 GCA_035547295.1 Puia sp.
CACTTTTCCAAATCCGTGTACGTGCTGAAAGATGAAGCCGACATCCGTCCTACCTTCATCATCCGTAACAATGCAGGTGAGGTTGTACGTCAGTTCGCCGTCACCAGCACAACCGTTGAGAACACCGTGGTAACAAAGCTATAGACGTTTCATAAAGCTGATCGGTTCAAATAAGCAACGGCCGCCCCTTCCCCGGGCGGCCTTCTTTTTTAAACCCCGTCCCCCTGACATTAATATTAATAAAATGTTACCCGAATCGTTGCCCATCATGAAAAAAATCAACAAAACTACTTTATGATCAGTTACTTACACCACCCACTTCCCCGTTTGCCATCATAAAACCCTCAAAATCCTTGTTTGTACACCTATCGATGTATTTCTATTTTTGTATTGTCTAATGAGATCGCTTCCCCGGCAAATGAAAGATCTTCTCTTCTGATTGCCTGTCCCACTCTCGATTGTTCTGCGTCTTCCGGTTGTCAGCCTCTTAAACTTCACAAATTAAAAACTTAGTGTTATGAAAAACAATGCAATCAGCCGTTTTACAAAGACAATCACTGTAGTAGCATTCGCCGCAGCGATCTTTATCAGCAACCCTATCGCCGGCCTGGCTAATGGTGGTAAGAATGACAAGGCCAAACTGAATGATGAACAAGTCACCGTTCAGTATGTAGGAGCAAACGATCAGCACGTTGTCTTCCACATCAATTTCGAAAACCCTACGGGAGAAAAATTCTGGTTGATCATCAAGAACGACGCAGGTGACGTGGTCTATCGCAAACAGTTCAGCGACGCCCATTTCAGCAAATCCGTTTATTTCGAGAACGAACAGTCCGAGATCCGTCCCACCTTTATCATCCGCAACAGCGCTAACGAGATCTCCCGTCAGTACGCTGTGACAAAGACGCTCACAGAAAATACAGTAGTAACAAAACTTTAAATATATAAAACCCGGGCGACTACAACCGTCCCGGGTTTTATTTTGCTCTTATCCATTTAAGCCCGTTGATCGCATTGCTGCGATTGTCGCAGGGATCATTGACCATGGTCAGGGTCAACCCGTCAGCCTGGAAAAGATAGGTATACACACCAGTCCCGTCGGTACAGGCATACTTTCCTTCTATATCCTTCATCGCGATCGTGTCCTTGCTGATCTTGCACAATGCACGAACCACCGTCTCGCCATTTCCATCCGTAGTAAAACAAGTGTCGACACCGATGTGCCAGGTCAATGTATCATGTATCTCATCGATATACACTTTCCATGATGTGCCTTTCAAAGATTGAGCTTTCACTCCGGCCGTAGAGGCCAGCAAAAAGGATAAAAAAAGTATTTTACGCATAAAAAGAGATTGGCTATAAATTTAATCCAATCCCCTGAGATATGTCAGCATATTTGTCTGCAAATCTGCATGTAGACTATGCAGTTTTTCCACATAATAGGCCCGCAGGTCTTCCCATCTGTAGTAAGGCCACATGCTGGTGGCGACAGGCAGCACGACCTCTTTTTCATTCAGCAGCACTTTTACCAGGCGGCGCCCGTCGCTGCCGGCATACAATATCCATTGTATATTGGCGCTTAAAGGGATGACATTCCCTGCCTGCCAGTGGTCGTGGTACCTGTAAATAGACTGCACAGGCGTACTGGCCCCCTGAATACCCATCAGGGCCGCAAAGGGTGAAATGGCCTCGGCATGGGTAAACCTCAAAACAGCATCGGCTATACCATCCTGCCCCCGGGCCGCACTATCCACGCTGTTGATAAAATCCGCCAGCAGGGGCGCCGCCACTTTTACCTGGATACCCGTCGAATCAAAACCAGGACCTTTCTCAAGGAAATCCGCCGCCCCACCCCTGAAATCCAGCCATTCCAGATCCTCGCCGCTGAAAACAACACCCAGGGCCGCCTTATCCCCCGGATGACCGGCTGTTTTTAACTCACCGCTCATGGACCATGCAATGGCATAGAGATCGTAGAGGTGGTCCGTAAGATCCACCTCTTTGCCGGAAGCGATCAGCTCCCGTACAAAGTCCCCCTTGAACAGTCGCGCACAGACTCGCCTGGCCACGGCAAATGTCCTTGCATCCTGATCCAGGCTGTCCAGCGAAGCCTTTATCGCTTCGCCTTTTTTATAACGCTGATAGGCAGGCGAAAGGTCGTAGAACCGCAGGGTGGGATCCGTTGAATCGGACGCACGCCGGTCATTCTCCGGACCCTGGTATTTCCCGAACCCTTTTAAAAACGCTTCCGCGCTTTGCTGGGTCCGCAGCTTCCAGGTGGTCACCACCTCCAGACCCCGGCCCTTGAATACGGGAGCATACAGGTCACGCATCCGCCTGCCCAGCTGCGACTGCTCATCTCCTCCCTTTAAGGTAATGCGCTCATAATTGCCCTTGCCTGCAGCCTGCAGCCGTCGGGCTATGACGGCCACCTGCTGTCCCAATGCCGTAAGGGCATGGCGCTTTTCCGCGGCCTGCAACACCTCCATCACCTCCTGGTCCGCCCCTGCCTTTGTAAGGAACCGGGCCCCATGTCTGCCCACATGGCTGATAAACACGGGCCGGTAGCCCGGCGGCGGCGGCGTATATTTTACAAGGGGTGCTGAATAAGGCGTCTTCGTACCCAGATAGTGCGTCACCTGGGCATTGGTCGCTGCTCGTAAGTATTTCTCTATCGTTCTCCAGTCATAATACTGGAACACTTTCCCGTTGCTCATGGCAACAAAAAGTCCTTTGGGAAATTTCTCGCCCAGGTTCACATTGGTTACCTCTGAGCCGTCGCTTTCAATAGTAGAAAAAGGGATTTCAGCGATAAGAGCGTGCTGATGCGGGTTGCCTTGTACGCCTTCTCTGGGATATACCATAAAAGTATTGGCCTGCTGGTTAGACACCAGGATATAGCCGGTGCTGTCGCCTGTTTCATAAATGGAGATACCTTCATTATCGCCTTTAAATTGCCCCTGTCCAAATAAGGCCAGCTCTTCATTGCCTTTGGAAGGATCAGCATAGTATTTGCGTACGCCTGCTGTTTCATCGGAATAATAAATATAGCCTAATTTATCATCTATGGCGATGGACTCTATCTCCTTCTTTCCACTGAACCTGCCGAGCTTTCTTACCAGCTTTGCACTTATATTTCCTGTTCCATCATCCCCTAATTCGTACTGCCACAAATAAGCGCCTTCCAGCGGACCGGCTTTCCTGCTTACGACCGCGTAGACTTTTCCCTTGAGGTCCTTATAAAGGGAAATGCCCATCGGGTCCCGGTACTGAGGTTGGTCTTCCCCCTCAAAAACAGGGATACCGCCTTTATCAACCGGCTTCATATCCGGCAGCCTGTAGATCCGGAGCTTATGTGTCATCCTTTCAGTTACGACTGCAATATCCGTCGGCTTCCCATTCAGTAAAAGACCATATTCGATATCCACGTTGTTGGGCCTTTTCAGCCCTTTTATAGTTTTATCCTTTACTTCTTTTCCATCCAGGTCAAAAACATACAAGCCGCCGTGCTCGTTCTTGTCGGTACCGATGATCAGGCTTTTGCTCCTATCATCCGGGTTGATCCATATAGCCGGATCATCCGTATCAAATTCCACCATCTCTGTAATGAAGGTTGGCTTAAGCCGGGCCTTGACATTTTTTTCTTCAGCATCTTGTTTTGAAGCACGGACACCGCAGCCGGCAAGTGTTATAAGCGCCGCTGCCCCAAACAGCTTATGGAAACATTTTCTGGTCATTATTCAGGTGCGGTTTAATTTGCGCCAAAAGCACCGAAGAATCCGGAAGCTGCCGGTGATTTGTATACAGTACCATTGACAGAAACACCGGTGCTGATAAAGTAGGGAGCAACATCCGTTTTAGCACCGGTAAGCGCCGGAGAGCCTGTTTTTAAGTGGAAATCCCAGGCAGTGTTAAAGGCGAAGTCCA
>DASZVM010000105.1:0-2682 GCA_035547295.1 Puia sp.
AGTATTGGCTGTCCCGGCATACTCCGTCAGTAAACGCGCTGAGCGGCGTATTATAAAAGGTATAGGCTCCGGGAAACGTATAATTCCACGCACCCATCACTTTGATATTTTTGATGGACGACCCCTTGGTCCTATGCAACCCGATGCCGAACGTATCGTTAAACGACCTGAAATCTAATATTGTCCCATAACCGGATGATTCCCAAAAATTACACTCGCCTTCTATGGATATCATAAAGGTTGCATACTCCGTCCCGCTCCAATTAGCACAAATGAGGGGAGCATGACAGGCATACGTCCCTGCCGGAATAAAAAGCGTCTGCACGCCAATATTCTTAATGACCAGGTCGATCGTCTTTTGAATGGCCGGGGCTGCATCCGTTCCGTCTGTTTTGGCGCCAAAGACCCAGGGAGAGATCTTGCCGAGCATAGTTCCCGCCGGGTTGAACTGCAGGGCACAGGCCGGGTCAAAACACTGCTGTCTTACCCCGCAGTCAAGTACAAAATTACTGACGGTAGTGACGGGCGTGGTGGGTGACGTTGGCCCCGTAATAATCGTTCCGGGAATGAATTTTAACACTTTGCCTTGTCCGTTCACCGAATTGCTGATGTATACGGCTGCCGGCGAAGGGAAGTCAAATACGATACCTGAATAGCTGGGATTGGAAAGGGCTGTGTTGATAAGGGCCGACTGATCCGTGCCGCTGTTTGCGACAATGCCGAGATCAGCCGCCGAAGGCATGCTTGTGCTCATCGTTGTAATTTTTCTTATAGAATCGGTTTATCGAAAATTATGGCGCTACGTATAGGCCAGGTTGTTTGAAGTTAAACCAGTTTGAATGGAAGCGGGTGTTAATATTTAATTAAAGTAATTTCCTCCAATTTAGATATGACGTTGCTTTTACTTTTGAATTATTCATCCCAAATCCCGGCGGAAACACATAATTTTACTCCTCAATCCCATCAACGAATGATCACTTCCACGCTTTCCCAGTTATTCTGGTACAAGACCATCAGTCCCCATTTTGCAAAAGCCATCGACTTCGCCCTGACCACGGACCTTGCATCCCTGCCGGCAGGCAAACATGAGATAGACGGCGACAACGCCTTCGCCATCGTCAATGAATATACCACCAAACCCGCGGAGGAATGCGCCCCCGAAAGTCACCAGGCCTATGCCGATATACAGATCATGATCACCGGTACGGAAAAATTCGGCTATACTCCTCTGAATGGACAGCAGCCCTCCGTCGCTTACAATGAGGAAAAAGACGTCTCTTTCTATTCCATCCCGGGGAACGATATAAGCTATATCCGTCTCAAACCAGGTCAGTTCATCGTTTTCTTCCCCACCGATATCCACCAGCCGGAAGTCTGCAACACCCAGCCTGAGCCCGTAAAAAAGCTCGTGCTGAAGATCAGCGTCAGCTGAAAAACCATCCGCGAATAAAATGGACAACACGGAAAAGCTGACCCTGAAAACCTCACTCAAACAATTCGGGCTCGACCTGATCCTCCGGCGCATAGAGGTCGCCCGTCAGGCAGCCGGCGAGGCTCAGCAGTCCGCCAACCAGGAGGAAAAAAGCTCCGCCGGTGATAAATACGAGACAGGGCGCGCCATGGGTCACCTTCAGCAGGAGATGTATTCGAGACAACAAGCTGAATACGAACGCGAACACACTGCCCTTCAACAGGTTCGCACCGACACGCTCTGCACCTCCGCCGTCCCCGGCGCCTTTATCAGGTGCCGCGGCATCAGCTTCTTCATTGCTGCCGGTCTGGGCAAACGAATGGTCGACGGTAACACGATCCTGTTCCTTTCCCCCGCAGCCCCGCTGGCCAAAACCCTGCAAAACAAAAAGACAGGTGATACTTTTATCTTCAATGGTCAGATCCTGTCCATAGAAGATATCTTTTAAAGCGGTATCTTTCCGTCTCATAATTATTATATAAACCACGCATATTCATTATGAGAAAGACACTCCTGACGATCCTGACCACCGGGACCATGCTTGCCGCCTTTTCACAAACACCGGCCGCAAGCATATCCATTATCCCTACGCCCGTCAGTATCACCCAGGGCCAGGGCTATTTCACCCTGCCCGCGACCATCAGCATCGAAACACGGGACCAGCAAAGCTTACAGCAAGCCATCACCGACCTGGAAAGCCATCTGCACAATGCCACCGGTCGCACCACGGTCATCGCCAAACCCGGCGCCGCCGCCACCATACATCTTACCCTGAACAAAACACCCGATGCAACCCTGGGCGACGAAGGTTACGACCTTTCCGTCACTACCACCGGTATACGTATCAAAGCCAATAAGCCCGCTGGTATATTCTACGGCACGCAGACCCTGCTGCAGCTGTTCCCAAAAGAAATAGAAAGCCGTACACCTGCCAAAAGCGTCGCCTGGCAGCTACCCATCGTCGCCATACGGGACTATCCCCGCTTTGGCTGGCGCGGTCTTATGCTCGATGTCTCCCGTCACTTCTTTACAAAACAGGAAGTAAAGGATTTCATCGACGAAATGGTGAAATATAAATACAACCTTCTTCACTGGCACCTTACAGACGACCAGGGATGGCGCATCGAGATAAAGGCCCTTCCCAAACTGACGGAGGTAGGCGCCTGGAATGTAAAACGCGAAGGCCGCTTTGGCACATTCTCCGAACCGGC
>DASZVM010000106.1:0-2249 GCA_035547295.1 Puia sp.
GTCTTCCCCCGCCTGCAACAGGTGGCATCCGACGGCATGTACTACACCCAGCAGGACATCCGCACGATCATCCAATACGCAGGTCAGCGGGGCATCCGCATAGTGCCCGAATTCGTGGTCCCTGCGCATACCACAGCTATCCTCACCGCCTATCCGGAGCTCGCCAGCGTCCCACGGAACTATCAGCTGCAACGCTACTTCGTCGTCTTCGATCCTGTGATGGATCCCACCAACGAAAAGGTATATGCCTTTCTGGACAAGCTGTTCACGGAAATGGCCTCTCTCTTCCCGGACAAATACTTTCACATCGGCGGTGACGAGAATACGGGTAAGGATTGGGAGATGACACCGCATATACGTGCTTTTATGAAGGATCATGGGATGAAGAATTTTATGGACCTTCAAACTTATTTCAATAAACGCATCCAACCCATCCTCCGTAAGAATGGCAAGATCATGACGGGCTGGGATGAGATCTGGCAGCCCGGTGTGCCGAAGGATATCGTCATCCAGTCCTGGCGGGGGAAAGAGCCGTTCTATGAGTCGGTGAAGTCAGGCTATAAAGCCATCCTCTCCAATGGCTATTATATCGACCTTATCCAGCCCGCGTCGTTCCATTATCTTAATGATCCTGTTCCTGACAGTATTCATTTGACAGGGCAGGAAATGAAGAATGTGCTTGGCGGCGAGGCCACCATGTGGAGCGAGCTGGTGTCCACCGAAACAGTGGACTCACGGATATGGCCACGTACGGCTGCCATTGCCGAGAGGCTCTGGTCCCCGGCTTCCGTGAAGGATACGGATGATATGTATAGAAGACTTGATCTCATCAGTCTTCAATTGGAATACCTGGGGCTGCGGCATGAGCTGCATCAGCAGGCGATGCTTCGCCGCCTGGCGGGTGGCCGCGATATAAAGGCGCTACAGACCCTGGTGGATGTCCTGGAGCCCCTGAAGATCTATCAGCGCAACCAGGGCGATACTATGTATACCGTATTCTCACCGCTCACCAAGCTGGCCGATGCCGCCGTCCCCGATCAGCCCCTGCCCCGTATATTCAACAAAGAAGTCGAGGAATTCTTACAGCATCCTACCTCTTTGCTGGAAAGTGCTATCATGGAGAGGTTGATCATTTGGAAAGACAATGATACAGCCTTCCGGCGGCTGCTGGCTCATTCACCTGTCCTGCAGGAAGCCGCCCCTCTTTCCGAAAACCTTTCCGCGCTGGCAGGTGCGGGATTGGAAGCGATGCGGAGCTTACATGGGCGTGTACAGGTACCTCCCGAGTGGATGCGGCAATGTAAAGCTATAACTGACCATGCGAAGCTACAAAGCGGACGATGCGAGCTGCAGGTGGTAAACCCTATTTATTCGTTGATCCTCCGGGCCGGCCAATCCAACCCCAACCCAACCGGCCAGGCCACCGGCTTCTGGCAGGAATACCATGAAGCCTATCCGGTAGGCGCAACGCCCGATGAAAATGAGGTCCGCGGCATCGCTGCAGACCCGCAATCCAACATATGGATCGCTACCGCCGCAGGCGTATTCCTGAAAAAGCAAGGTGACAGTAAATGGTTGCCTTGCCTTGCGGCCGGCGGTAAGAGGGGGCCTGCTTATGCTGTCGTTGCTGATCGTCGCGGCGTCATATATGCTGGAGCATGGAATGGTCTGTTTCGTGGGGCCAATGGCGTTATGGTCGAGGTTCCAGGTACGGAAGGTCCTATCTCTGTGCTCTGTTCTGCCGCCGAAGGCATCTATGCCCTGGGCCCACGAGGTGTCTGGCTTTTCGACGGACAACGCCTGGTGAGAAAAAACTATCCCATCCCCAAGAGCATACGGAGCGCCGTATCCGACGAAGCCGGCGGCATCTGGATCGCCAGCGATGTGGGACTCTATCATTGCAACGGTGAGGGCGTCACGTGCTATCAGGGACCGGCATTTCTGTTGAGCGCCGGGCTGAGAGGTCTTGCCATCAACGACGACCACCGTCTCTGGGCAGGAGGATTAGGCGGTGTCTCCATCCTGGCGGATGGGAAAAAACAAAAGGAGATCACACCCCGCGAAGGATGCCCTTCCATCTATGTCAATTGCGTCCGCCGGAGTCCCGACGGGGTCATGTGGGTCGGCACCCGCGTAGGCGTCGTCCGCTACTACCCGGACGGTACCCATTCATTACGCTTCAGCCGCCGCTGGCTCCTGAACGACCAGGTCAACGACGTCGCCTTCGATACGGCCGGCAACGCCTGGAT
>DASZVM010000107.1:0-3386 GCA_035547295.1 Puia sp.
TGGTATCCGGAGGCAGCTCGCGGGAGGGCAGGATCACTGTCCTGGGGACGGGGACGCCGATCCTGGTGGCCAGGCAGTTGTTGAAAAACTTCTCATCCGCGCTCCACCAAAAGGGGTTATTGATCACAGCTGTCCCGCACAGGGCCGCATTTTTCAGATAAGCGCGATAGAAAGGCACGTCCTGGGAGATGCGGTCGATGATGACGTCATAGCCGCTGGGATCTCCCTGGATCACTTTATCGATGCGCACGGGTTCTGCTGTAATGCCTGGAAGGTTCCGCCGGTTCACGGCCTCGATGAAGGCCATGGGGAAGCTTCTTTCCTTACCGAATAAGATACCGATCTTTTTTGTTGCGCTCATACACTACGGTTTTTGTTGTTAAGAAGGCAAAGGCAGCATGGAGATGTAATGAGGGAACATTTCCCGCCAGACAGGCCAGTCATGGTTGCGTTGGGCGCGGATATCCAGCCAGTGACCGATGTTCTTTGCAAGAAGCAGGCTGCTCATCAGCTCGTTCTGCTCCCGGCAGCTGTCCCATTCGGCTGTTCCGAGCACGATGCCCATCTTCCAGAGGTCGGGGTCCTGTGCGCCCGGGATAAAGTCTACGGGATTATTGAAATAGACATTGTCGTCGTAGTAGCCGTCCGTAAAGCTCCGGATGTCGAAGATACCGCTCATGGAAAAGCAATAGCCTGTGATGTCCGGATGGCGGAAAGCAAAATTGGCGGCATGATAGCCTCCAAAGCTGCATCCGGCCGTGGCAATGCGGTCGTGGCCTGTCTCGTGCCTGGCTCTTGGGCAGATCTCTTCTTTCAGCAGCCTGTCATATCTTGTATGCTGCCAGGCCCGTTCAGCGGGAGGCGCCGACTTATTGTACCAGCTTTGGGCGTCGATGCTGTCTGGGCAGTAGATCTTTACCTTGCCATTTTCCAGGAACCACCGGGCTGTTGCGATCAGTCCTTCGTCCTTATTCTGGTAATAGCTGCCCTGGGAGGTGGGAAAGAGGATCACCGGATATCCCGCGTGCCCGAAGACGAGCATGCTGAATTCCCTGTCGAGGGCGGGGGAGCGCCATGTATGGTATTCTTCCTCAAGATCCATGCTTAAACCTACTGAAAAAAACGCATATGTCCACTCCGTCATTCGAATTTTGGATGTTATTTTTGGGCTCATGCAAATAGAAAAGAGGAGCATTATCGTACAGGAGAGCATTGAGCTGGGATCCGCCGCCCTTGGACGCAAAGTAAACGTCGATGTATATCTTCCCCGGGAGGAAGCATCGTTAACGGAAGATGTCTCCTTGTTGCTGATAAATGATGGACAGGACCTTGAAAAGATGGGTCTGGCAGGTGTGCTGGAGGACCTTTACAGCCGTCATCTGCTGGCGCCTGTCGTGTGTGCGGGTATCCATGCGGGACCTGAAAGAAAGATGGAGTATGGTACGGCGGGTATCCCGGATTTTTTGGGCAGGGGCGCCCGCGCCGCGGATTATACGCAGCTTGTCCTGCAGCAGGTGATACCGGGGGTGCAGGCTCATTGCCAGCTTTCCCGTTTTAAAGAAAAGGCTTTTTTGGGATGGTCGCTGGGAGCGTTGAGCGCCATGGACATCGTATGGCATCATCCGCAGGAATTCTCCCGGGCGGGACTTTTTTCCGGCAGCTTTTGGTGGAGGGGGAAGGACAAGACCGATCCTGCGTATAATGATCGTACAGACCGTATCATGCAGCGGCAGGTGGCTGAGGGAAGCTATCATCCGGGGCTGAAGTTCTTTTTTGAATGTGGTACGGAAGATGAGGCGGAGGACCGGAATCACAATGGTATCATCGATTCTATCGATGATACGCAGGATTTGATAGGAGAGCTGGTGAGGAAGGGTTATGAGCCTTTGAAGGATATATGTTATCTGGAAGTGCCTGGTGGACGGCATGAAATAGCTACCTGGGCGAAGGTGCTGCCGGAGTTCCTGATGTGGGCGTATAACAAAGAAACCCGGTCATAAACCGGGTTTCCGTATGTCTGTTCAGATCTGTTTAAAAGATGTATTTCAATCCTAATTGTATACCCCAGGTGCTGTTGACAGACCTGTCGTCGATGTAGGTCTGCGAGAGCAGCGCGTTGTTGTAGGTGGCCAGTGTGTATACAGGTTTTCCGGTAGCAACAGAGCCCGATACAACTTTCAGCGGGTTATTGACAATGTAAAAACTCTTGACGCCCCATTTGTTACTCAGCAGGTTCAGCAGGTTGATCACCGATACATTCAATTGCAGGGTGTTCCTGTTCTTGCCGATATTGGTAAAGACATCCTGCAGGAAGCTGAAGTCTACGCGGTTGTACCAGGGTTCAACTACTGCGTTCCGTACGGCCACCTGACCCATATGTTTGCTCAGGTATTTATCCTGACGGATGAACTTAAAGAAGGCGTCGGATTGTTGTTGAGCGGTGAATGCCGGTGTTTGGCCACTGGCAGGAAGGTCCTTAAAGGTGATCTCGCTGGGATCCTTGGGAATATACATCAGGTCAGAGTTGCCGGCTCCATCGTTATTGATATCGCCGCCATAGACGTAGCTGAAGCGGCCCTGGCTGGACCCTTCATAGTAGAAGGTAAAGGTGGAGGCCAGGTGCTTGATATACTCGACCCTGTACGATACGGTGGCTACGATACGATGGGGTACGGCAAAGCTGGAGTAGGACAGCGGCTGATCGTTCAACGTACCGGGCGTCGTATTGGCGGCCCAGGCGGAAGAAAGCTGGGAACCGGGATTACCGGATACATCTTTTGCCATTGTATAAGTATAGGCGAGAGAGGCGTACCATCCTTTGGAGAAGCTTTTGTTCACCTGGGCGGTCATTGCCAGTGAATAGCCTTTATTGGTATTTTCAAGTACGATCGCCTGTGTGATCTTCGGGTTGATGTATTGGGCCGTAGAGGAAGAATAGCGTCCACGGATGTCGTTGGGACCTACGGTCACTTCCGCATCCGGCTTCTTCATGCCGGCATTCCGCAGATAGGGGTTGTTGATATCTTTTGTGAACAATACCTCACCCGTAACGCTGAAGCCGTTGCCCAGTTGTTTGTCAGCAGCAAGGTCGGTCCGCCACACCTGGGGGAACTTGAAGTTCCTGTCGATGACGCCAAAGCTGCCGGGAGCGGTGCTTCCCGCTTTGGTGGGGAACACAGTGGGGTCAAGCGTCTTATTGTAATTAGGATTGTAAGCATGGGGATCTGGGTTGAACAGGAAGTTGTTCATGTTTATCAGGTTGCCATTTGCATCCTTGGTCACACCGCCTACGACCAGCGAGCCGAAGGTATACATGCCGCTGGTGCTCGGGGCGCCGGTGAGGAACACGAAAGGCACGCGTCCTGTAAAGACGCCTGTTCCACCAC
>DASZVM010000108.1:0-4648 GCA_035547295.1 Puia sp.
AACCTGGAACGATCACCGCAGGCTGGGCCTGCCCTTCTTCGAAAATCCCATCGTGGAAGCACCTATGCCGGCATTGCCTGACCTCAATGGTTCTTCATATATGACAGCCAGCATCAAATTTATTCCCCAGCGCGTACCATATCCTGCTTCACTGGCCAATAGCAACAAAGCGGGTTACCAGCAGGCCGTCACCGAGCTCGGTGGACCCGATGCGGTGCTGACTCCCTTATGGTGGGCGCAGCATTGATGGATAAACAGTCACGAATGAGATAAAAGGGGTGCTTCATGCACCCTTTTTTTATTTCCCGCTCAGCCAGTCCCTGAACCAATAGCCGGAGTTCTTGATCGTGCGTAATTGCGTATTGAAATCCACATGGATAAGCCCAAAACGGGCCTTATAACCTTCCGCCCACTCAAAATTGTCCGTGAGCGTCCAGGCAAAGAAACCCTTTATATTGACCCCTTCCTTTTTTGCCCTGAGCAGGGCCAGCAGATATTGCTGATAATAGCCGATCCGATCCTGGTCGTCTACCGTGCCCTCCACCAGTTCGTCCTTAAAGGCTGCGCCGCTTTCGGTGATAATGATCTCCTTTACCCCGCCATACAGCCAAAACCGCTTGATAAGACGATAAAAGCTGTCCGGGTTGATCTCCCACCCCATGGCCGTATGGGGCACCTTCCGGGTAATCGCCTTTACCTCCGAGGCCTGGACAATAGGTATCAATGCATTATGCCGCACCACCACAGGGAAATAGTTCTGGATACCGATGAAATCGAAATTGAATTGCATCCGCTCCGTATACTTCCAGGACTTATTATGCAGCTCCAGCTTTTCGAGGAATTTGAAATCCTCCCTTGGATAGCCCCTGCCCAAGGCCGGCTCGATGAACAGACGGTTCATCAGGATATCCAGCCTCCTGGCAGCCTGTATGTCTTCCTGGGAATTGGTATAGGGCAGTACCTCAGAGCAGGAATAGGTAGTGCCGATATGGGCATTTTTCACCAGTTGCCGGAGGATACGCCCCCCTTCAGCCTGGGCCAGGGCGGTATTGTGGATAGCCGGCAGAAAATTGGAAAGCCCCATCCGCCCCGGGGCATGCTTGCCCAGCATATAACCCAGGCTCGTAAAGCCAAAAGGCTCATTCAGCACGATCCAGTTCTTTACCTTATCCCCATACTCCTCCGCGCAAAGCGTGGCATAACGGACAAACCACCGGAGCATGAGATGACTGGTCCATCCCCCCTCCTTTTCCAACGCCATCGGCAGATCCCAATGATACAAGGTGACATAGGGCGTCAACCCCAATTTCAGACATTCGTCGATGACCCGATGGTAAAAGGCGATACCCTCCTTATTCACCCTCCCCGTCCCCTCGGGAAGGATGCGGGGCCAGGAGATAGAAAAACGGAAGACATTGAAGCCCAGGGCCTTTGCCAATAAAAGATCATCCTTATAACGGTGGTAAAAATCACAGGCAACAGTAGGCTTGCCTCCTCCCCTGATCTTGCCCTGCCGCCGGGAAAAGGTATCCCAGATAGAGAGTCCCTTGCCATAACTGTTCCAGGCACCCTCGTTCTGTACGCCAGCCATCGCTACCCCCCATGCAAAATCATCTCCGAATTCCTTAGCTGTCAGTTTGTGCAGGTTTGTCACCACGGGCGGAAAATTTAAGCCGCAAATTCGGACTACAGGATGTTACGTTAATATTAAGCTTAGGTTATTTTTTCGGGGCTACAGCGAATTATTATAGTAGATCAATAGCTCGTCCAGCAGCGTCAGCAGGTGATCCAGTTTTTTATATGTATGAACTCCCCCTTGCTCTGGATATAAAAAATGTCTTCCGTCAGATTGAGCCGCAGCGGCAGGTTTTTCGAAATACGTCCATTCTGTAAAAGTACTGACAGGTCAGTACAATTTTTCTCATAGTCCCATCAAGGCACAAAAAAACTTAGAACATTCCGGACAGGTCAGGGCTCTCGCCTGCATCCATCCACCGGACAGATGTGTCCTTGCGAAACCAGGTCATTTGCCGCTTGGCATACCGGCGGGTATTGATCTTGATGCGTTCTACGGCTTCGTCCAGGGTTAGCTTGCCATCTAAATGATCGAAAAGTTCGGTGTAGCCTACTGTTTGAAGCGCGTTGTATTGGCGGAATGGCATCAGGTCCCTTACCTCTTCCAGTAGTCCTTCCTCCATCATCTTGTCCACCCGCAGGTTGATACGGGTGTGCAGCGTCTCTTTCGGCAGGGAAAGACCGATCTTTTTTATGTGGAAAGGACGGTTTTTTTTTTCATGGCGGCGGAATGCCAATATCGACTGTCCTGTAGACCGCTTTACTTCCAGCGCCCGCATCAGCCGTTGAGGGTTTTGTATCTCCCCCACCCTGAAAAACTCCGGATCGCTGTCCCTGACCTGTGCTTGCAGCCAGTCGATGCCGGCCGTCTCATACATCTGCTGGATCTGCCTCCGGATAGCAGGGTCGATGGGCGGAATAGTATCCAGTCCTTCGGTGTATGCTTTTATGTATAGACCCGTCCCGCCCACCATTACGGCGACGGGCTGTCTGCCTGCGGCTATCTGTTCCCGGAAGATATCCTGCGTCCATTGCAGGGCCAGCTCTTCAAACAGGGCAGCCGTCACTTCCTCCCGGATGGAATGGGAATTGATAAAATAATGATGCACCGCTTTCAGCTCGGAGGGAGACGGCTTGGCTACGCCGATGTTCAGCTCCTTAAAACATTGACGGCTGTCGGCCGATATGATCGTTGTGGAAAGTTGCTGCGCCAGATGAACTGCCGCTGCCGTCTTGCCTACGGCAGTAGGGCCCAAGATGATAATGACGGTTGGGTCATTCATCCGTACCGGATTCTTCGCTTTCCTCTTCGTTCTCACTCTCCTCCTCCTCAGCATCCGTCCCATCCTCCTCCTTTACCCCAAAACCTTCCGTCCCCTTGGTAAGGTCATATTTCTCCTCTATCTCGGTGAGCTTGTCACCCACCAGGCCCTTGGTGCCATACTGGCTGGGAGGAATGCCTTCCGACTTGACGACAGCAGGATAGTCCAGCTTCCCGTTCTCTTCTTTTGATACATTGATCAATTCCACGAGAAAGCTCCAGTTCTTTGCGAAATCGTATACGTAGATAAATTTTTGATTCGGGTCGCGGATCTCGGAGCCAATGGTTGTCGAATCCATTATCAAAGGTTCAACCTTATAAGGCTTGTCATATTTTTCCAGGCTTATCTCCCTTCCACGCTGCCAGTTGTCATTACTGCGATAAAAAGTGGCCTGGTGCTTACTGTCGAACTCATAAGCGCGCAGGATCACCTGGTGCAGTTGTAAAAACGACTGCGTATGTCTCACTGCCACATCCCGGTAAATACTATCGTCTTCCTCGAAATAAACCCTGAATTTCAAAATGGCCATAAGCACTGATTAATTCAAGAATGGTAATTGGGTCACAATATAATATGAATTATTTGGATTTACACCTGCTATTCCACCGGCACTTATTTTACGGGGACCAATTTGAGATCGGCGGCTTTTTTCATCATAAATTCCGCAGCGGCCTCATAATTGTTCTCAATGACTCCGTCAAGGATAGCTTCCCTTATGGCGTTCTTCAGCTCACCCACGATCCGGCCGGGCGGTAACCCGAATTTCTCCATGATCATTTCACCCGTGATCGGCGGCTGCCAGTTGCGTATCTGATCCTTCTCTTCTACTTCCTTAAGCCGCTGGCGCACCAGTTCAAAATTGTCCAGGAACCGGCGGACCTTTTGTTTATTCTTAGAGGTTATGTCAGCTTCACACAATGTCATCAAGGCATCTATGTCATCACCCGCATCAAAAAGCAGCCGGCGTATGGCCGAATCAGTAATATTTTCTTTGGTAAGACTGATCGGGCGAAGATGATATTCCACCATTTTCCTTACAAACCGCATTTTTTCATTCTGCGGCAGCTTGAGCTTTGTAAAGATCTTCGGCACCATCCGGCCGCCCACTACTTCATGCCCATGGAAGGTCCAGCCATGGTCCTTCTCAAACCGTTTGGTGGCAGGCTTGCCGATATCATGAAGGATGGCAGCCCATCGCAGCCAGAGATCGTCCGTATGCCGGGAGATATTGTCCAGCACCTGCAGCGTATGATAGAAATTATCCTTATGCCCCATGCCGTCGATATACTCGGCGCCGGCAAGGTCCACCATTTGCGGAAAGATGATCTTTAACAGGCCGCTGCGGTACAGCAGGTCAAATCCTATGGAAGGCCTGGGACTGAGGATGATCTTATTCAGCTCGTCGGTGATCCTTTCCTGGGAGACGATGCCGATCCGGTGGGCATCTTCCTTTATAGCCTTAAAAGCCGCCTCGTCAATTATAAAATCCAGCTGTGCGGCAAAGCGGATGGCCCGCATCATACGAAGAGGATCATCGCTAAAGGTCTGCAAGGGGTCCAGAGGGGTACGAATAACCTGGTCTGCCATATCCTTTTTCCCGTCGAAAGGATCGATAAGGTGGCCGTAATCCTCCTTGTTCAGGCTGATAGCCATGGCATTAATAGTAAAATCGCGGCGAAGCTGGTCATCCTCGATGGTCCCGGGCACTACCTGTGGGTTCCGGGACTCCTGCCGGTAGCTCTCCTTGCGGG
>DASZVM010000109.1:0-2631 GCA_035547295.1 Puia sp.
ATTTATGATGCAACCCTTAACTTTCAGGCATGAACTACGCACTACTGACCTGCCTGCTGTTCAGCAGCCTAATGATCCTGTCCCCTTCTCCAACCTTCGCTCAAAAACCTGTCCAGGGACAGACTGCCCAGCCGCCGGGCCGCCAGCTGACCCCGGAGGAAGAGGCAAAGATCATCCGCCAAATGCAGACAGAGGCCAAAAAATTCACCACCCCCCAGATAAAGACGGCCCTGGAACAATCCCCAAACCCCGTGCTGTACGCCAAACAGATCCTCCAAAAGAGATTTAAGATCGATACCATCGTCGTTACCCATACCCGGGGATTCAGCAGCCTGGCGGACAGCCTGGCCTATACAGGGAAGGAAAAAAAGGTGTACGGTCCCTATGGCGAAAAAGGCAGCAGGTTCGTCGTACAGTTGTTGACCAAAGCACCCAAGCAATTCTATCATATCAACCAGATCTTCATCGATACTTCCATCTTCCGCTATCGTATTGCCGATAGCCTTGGCAACGTCATCATCCGGAAATTACAGGACAGCGCCGCCAGCTTCGATCAGCTGGCAAAGACCTACTCGATGGGAGGAGAAGGAGGAGGCGACCTGGGATGGATCGCGCGGGGCGTAATGGTACCCCAGATAGAACATGAGGTCAACACCCATAAGAAAGGAGAGGTTTTCCGGGTATGGAGCGCCAATGGATTGCACATCATCCGCAAGGCGGACAACCCCAAACAGGACACAGGCTTTGCCCTGATGATGCGGGTCTGGCTTTAAAGGAAATACCGCACCGCCAGCTCATATCCTTTCAGTCCCAGCCCCATGATCGTTCCCTTCGCTTTTGCAGATACATGGGATAGTTTCCGGAACTCTTCTCTTGCATGTACATTGCTGATATGGACTTCCACCACCGGTGTTGTAATCGCCGCAATGGCATCCCCTATCGCCACTGAAGTATGCGTATACCCCCCGGGATTGATAATGATCCCATCATGGGTAAAACCTGCTCTTTGCAGCTCATTGATAAGCTCTCCCTCCACATTGCTTTGAAAATAGCTGAGCTCCACGGCAGGGAACAGCAGCTTTAGCTCCCCGAAGTATTCGTCGAAGGTTTTGCTGCCATATACGTCCGGCTCCCGGGTGCCCAGGAGATTGAGATTAGGCCCATTGATAATGGCTATTTTCATGACCTGCTCTTTTTGATCAGCTCTATAAAATCGTCGAAAAGATAACGGCTGTCATGAGGGCCGGGGGTAGATTCAGGATGATACTGCACGGAGAAGGCAGGACGGTCTTTCAGACGGATGCCTTCAATGGATTCGTCATTGAGATTGACGTGGGTCACTTCGATATTGGACGCCTTCCTCACGGCATCCGGATCCACGCCAAAACCATGGTTCTGGGTCGTGATCTCGCATCTGCCCGTGACAAGGTTCTTTACAGGGTGATTGAGCCCCCTGTGACCATGGTGCATCTTAAAAGTAGGTATATCATTGGCCAGGGCCAGCAGCTGGTGCCCCAGACAGATGCCAAAAAGAGGCTTCTTCTCTTTCAGGATCTCTTTTACAGTGGGTATGGCATAGTCCATCGGAGCCGGGTCGCCGGGGCCATTGGAGAGGAAATAGCCATGAGGTTGGAAAGCACGGACCTTTTCCAGGGGTGTCTTGGCCGGGAATACTTTTACATAGGCGCCTCTTTCTACCATGCATTGAAGGATATGCTGTTTTACGCCATAATCCATCACCGCAATGCGGATGTCGGCTCCCGGATCGCCCAGTTCGTATTCCTTCTCCGTGCTGACGGAAGAGGCCAGCTCCAATCCATCCATGGACGGGGTCTTGGCTAAAATACCTTTCAGCTGATCGATATCCGTTATTTCCGAAGAGATGATACAGTTCATGGCGCCTTTTATACGGACATGCGCCACCAATGCACGGGTATCCACCCCTTCGATGGCAACGATATTGTTGGCCTTGAGATACTCATCCAGGGATCCCCTGGCCTGCAGACGGGAGAATTGCTCTTCCAGGTTCCTGCCGATAAGCCCCCTGATCTTGACGCTGTCCGATTCCGTGTCGGCATCCTTGACCCCATAATTGCCGATATGCACACTGTTCATTATCAGTATCTGTCCATAATAGCTGGGGTCCGTAAACACTTCCTGGTAGCCCGTCATGCCTGTATTAAAACAGATCTCGCCGGAGGTGGTGCCTTTCTTGCCGAATGCTTTGCCGTAGTGGACGGAACCGTCTTCAAGTAGCAGGATAGCCATATTGTGCAAAATTTCGCGAAATTACAAAAAAAGAGCGTCGTTAGACGCTCTTTTACCTTAAAAGAATTAAACATTTTATTCAGCTGCCTTCTTCTCTTTCTTTTCCTTTTTAGGTGCTTCCGCAGCAGGAGCTTCTCCCGCAGCCGTAGCTTCAGCGGCTTCGCCGGCCTCTGCCTTCGCAGCGCCTTTCTTTTTGCCACCTCCTGCACGACGGGTCCTCTTCCCGGCTGCTTCCTTAGCTTCACCTTTACCCTTGCCGTAAACATCATTGAAGTCTACCAGTTCGATGAGCGCTGTCTCCGCATTGTCGCCAACACGGGTACCCAGCTTGATGATCCGGGTATAACCGCCGGGACGGCCGGC
>DASZVM010000110.1:0-4040 GCA_035547295.1 Puia sp.
TATCATAATTTTTGCAAATTGTTACATAGTGAGAAATACCAACACACTCCTGCTGCTGCTACACATTTTCGTCTGCCTCTCCCGGACAAACGCACAACCCTATTATTTCAGACACTACCAGGTGGAGAACGGCCTCTCCAACAGCACCGTCTTCTGCAGCACCCAGGACAAGAATGGCTTCCTTTGGTTCGGCACAAAGGAAGGGCTCAACCGCTTTGACGGCTATCACTTCCGGCTCTTCAACACAAATACCAAAGCCCTGGGCAGCGATATGATCTACTGCCTCTTCAGCGACAAAGACGGCACCTTGTGGGTAGGAGGACAGAATGGACTCTTTGTGTTCGCTCAGCAGCAGGAAAAGATGGTACGTGTCATCGACTCGCTCGTGGAGATCAACTGGATACAGACAGATGATAAGGGCAGCCTCTGGTTCCTTTCCATGAACAGCGTCTACAGGTATAACCTTACGACCCGGCAGCTGAAACACTTTCCCGAAGCACAGTACGTCACGTCCATCTGTAAAGCCGGAGATGGCAGCATCTGGTTCACCACCAACAACGGCTACATCGAAAAATTCAACGAAGGACCGGAGACATTCACCGCCTATGATATTTTTTCCCACTCTCCCCGGCCCAATACCCATTGGCTGCAACGGATCCGCTATGCCGGGGGTCAGCAGCTCCTCATCGCCACCAACGACCAGGGACTAAAGAGTTTCAATACCGCCACAAAAGATTATAAGGATATACTTACCTATAACCCCGACAAAACAGCCATCTACATAAGGGATATTTTACAATACTCCGCCAGCGAGTTCTGGTTGGCGACAGAGTCAGGCATCTTTATCTTCGACATCAAAACCGGCCGGACGACCAACCTCCGCAAAAAATTCCCGGACCCCTATTCGCTCTCCGACAATGCCGTGTACAGCCTTTGTAAAGACTCCGAAGGGGGCGTATGGGCAGGCACCTTCTTCGGCGGCGTAAACTATTATTCCAAACAATACTCCTCCTTCCAGAAATATTATCCGGACAATTCAAAGAATTCCATCAGCGGCAGCGCGCCCCGCGAGATCTGCCAGGACCCTTATGATAATATATGGATAGGCACCGAAGACGCAGGACTCGATAAGCTTGATCTAAAGACAGGGGCCATTACACATTTTATGCCCTCGGGCGCCCGCACGGATATCGCTTATACAAATATCCACGGCCTGCTGTCCGTAGGCAACGAGCTCTGGATAGGCACCTTCGAACACGGCCTCGATGTCATGGACGTAAGGACAGGTAAGGTCATAAGACATTATATGGCAGGTCCGGGCCCCCATGACATGAAAAGTCATTTCGTCCTGTCCCTGATAAGGACAGCCGACGGTAACCTCGCACTGGGTACCTCCAATGGCGCCTATACTTACAACAGGAAGACGGATGACTTCACCCCCATACCAGGCTTCCCATCTAATACATTCGTAGCCATCGTCATGCAGGATCACCAGGGAGTGATCTGGATAGGTACGCATGGCAGGGGAGTATATTACTTTGACCCCGCCACCGGTCATCTCGGCCAGATCCCGGGCGATGCCACAGACGGTAAAAGTCTCTCTTCCACCATCATCAACGCCATCGCCGAGGATAGCCGTCACAACATATGGTTCTCTACGGAAGGCGCCGGTCTCTGCCGGTTGAGCCCCGACAGAAAAACATTCTTCACCTACACTACGGCAAACGGCCTGCCCAGCAACTTTATCTTCCGGTTCATAGAGGACAATAACAACGACTATTGGGTGACCACCTCAAAAGGGCTCGTCAATATGCTCAAGAACGGTACGGTAAAGGTTTATACAAAGGCCAACGGCCTCCTCAACGATCAGTTCAATTATAATTCCGGCTTTAAGGACAAGGATGGGAAATTGTATTTCGGCAGCGTAAGAGGCATGATCACCTTTTATCCAAACGACTTTTTACAGGGAGGCTTCGCACCATCGGTTTATATCACAGGTTTCCAGGTGGACAACAAAGAGCTGAAGATCGACGCAGACAGTTCATTCCTGAAAAGATCCATCGTCTACACCGATAAGATCACGCTGCCTTACGACCAGTCATCCTTTAGCATCGACTTTGCCGCGCTTAGCTACGCCTCCCCCGAAAGGACCGAATACAGCTACATCATGCAGGGCCTCGACAAAGCCTGGACCCGGCTGAGCACAAATCGTAAGGTCTATTTCACAAACCTGGCCCCCGGCGCCTACACCTTTAAGGTAAAAGCAGCCGTTGGCGGTCACTGGGGCGGCCGGGAAAGAACGCTTTCCATCGTAGTCCTTCCCCCTTTCTGGGCCACGGGCTGGGCCTATACGGCCTATGCCCTGCTGGTCATCTTCCTCGTATGGTACATCGTACGCAGTTACCACCGCCGCACGGAAATAAAAAAAGAAAAAGAGATATACGAGGCCAAATTCGATTTCTTTACCAACATCGCACACGAAATTCGCACCCCGCTGACACTGATAAAAGGACCCGCGGAAAACCTAAAGGAAAAAATAGACGAGCTGCCCGAAATAAAGGAGGATGTGGTTACGATGGAAAGAAATACCAACAGGCTGATAGCCCTCGTCACGCAGATACTGGACTTCCGGCAGACGGAGACCAGGGGCTTTAGTCTGGATTTTACCAGGGTCAATATCACGGAAGTATTGCACGAAACCTGGCTCGACTTCAATGCCATGGCCAAAAAGAAGGGCCTGGACTATCATTTTCATCATCCCATCACCGACGTTTATGCCATGGCCGACGAGGAAGCGCTCATCAAGGTATTCAGCAACCTCTTTAGCAACGCGGTGAAATATGGACAGGAACAGGTACACATCACCCTGCTGCAACCAAAAGGGGAGGAGGACGAGGTGATTATCCAGATCGCAAATGACGGTCCCATCATCCCTGAAGAAATGAAGGAAAGGATCTTCGAGCCCTTCTACAGGCTAAAGGAGACCATCCGGCAAAAAGGCACGGGCATCGGCCTGGCGCTGGCCCGCTCCCTGGTCGAGTTGCATAAAGGCCGGCTTTTTCTCGACGATACCTGGCCCGGTATGAACATATTTACGCTGATACTTCCCCGGCGGCCGCAGCCCGGGAACAAAAAAAAGAACAGATCCCAATTCCATTCCAATACCACAAAATAAAAGTATATGCTGCCATTGATCTTACTGGTCGACGATGAAGAAGAGATCCTCGAATTCCTGGAAAGGATACTCAACAGCCGTTATTCCATCCTGAAAGCTGCTAATGGGAAGGAAGCCCTGAAAGTCCTGGATGCCGAAGCCGTACAACTGGTGATCAGCGATGTCATGATGCCCGGTATGGATGGTTTCGAGCTGTGCAGGATCATCAAGTCCACCATCGATCACTCTCACATCCCCGTTATCCTGCTCACGGCAAAGAACACCATCCAGGCCAAAGTGGAAGGCCTCGAACTGGGCGCGGATGCCTATATAGAAAAACCGTTCTCAAAAGAGCACCTGCTGGCACAGATCTCCAGCCTCCTGAAAAATCGCAACATGGTGAGAGAGTTCTTTGCCTCCTCGCCTCTCGTGCATATCAAAAGCATCGCCCATACGCGGAGCGACGAAAAATTCCTGGAAACCCTCCACGACACCATCAGCAGGAACATGGACGACCCCGACCTGGATGTGGAAAAGCTGGCAAAGATCATGATGATGAGCCGCATCACCCTGTATCGCAAGATAAAAGCGATCTCCGACCTTTCCCCCATCGAGCTGATCAATATATCCCGTCTCAAACGGGCCGCAGAACTCCTGGCTGCCGGTGAACACCGTATCTATGAGGTCTCCGACATGGTCGGATTCAGCTCCCAAAGCAATTTTGCACGGAATTTTCAAAAACAGTTCAATATGACCCCCACCGAATACATGCACTCCAAGCTTCCCCGCCCCTCCAGCCCGTGATCACTTCCTCATCCGCCCCACCACAAACTCCCCGATCCTTTTCCCCTCCTCCAATCCATACCCGATGGCCGGTTTGAAATGG
>DASZVM010000111.1:0-3302 GCA_035547295.1 Puia sp.
CTCCTGCAGAGTTCCAGGCCCTGGCCAGGAGATGGCAGGATTGGGCGGGCGGTATCGCCGCCCAGGGAAGAATGGCCAGCGGCGGCAACCGGCTTGCCCTGGAAGGTAAGGTCCTTAAGCCAGGGGGCGTGATCACGGATGGCCCTTTTGTCGAGATCAGGGAAATGCTGGGCAGCTTTATCATCATCAAGGCGGACAGCCTCGAGGAAGCGATCACCCTGGCTCATGGCTGCCCTGCCCTGGATACCAACGGTAGCGTGGAGATCCGCCCCGTTATGAAATAGTATGGAAAAAGAAAAAGAATCATTAAAGCGGTTATTCCAGCAGGAGTTCTCCAAAATGGTTGCTGTCATCAGCAGCCTTTTTGGGTTGGAGCATATCGAAATAGCCGAGGATGTCGTCAGCGAAACGTTCCTGCAGGCCACGGAGACCTGGGGGGTGAAAGGGATACCCCCCAATCCCACGGCATGGCTTTACGCAGTGGCCAAACAGAAGACGCTTTACTATTTCAGGAGAAATAAGATACTTGAAAAAAAGGTCATCCCGGAGCTGGTCTCGCGGCAGGAAAAAAGCCAGGAAATGGGGGAGCCGGACTTTTCGCAGGAAAATATCAAGGACAGCCAGCTGCAAATGATCTTTGCCGTTTGCAACCCGGCTATCGCCAGTGAAGCGCAGATAGGGCTGGCTTTACGTATCCTCTGCGGTTTCGGCATCGATGAGATCGCAGAGGCTTTTTTGTCCAATAAGGAGACGATCAACAAAAGGTTGTTCAGGGCGAAGGAAAAGCTGCGTACGGAAAAAATAAAGATGCAGCTGCCGCCGGAAAACGAGATAGCCGGCCGGCTGGACAACGTGCTGCATATTATCTATCTTCTTTTTAGCGAAGGGTATTATTCCAAAACGCAAGATCAGATATTACGGAAGGACCTGTGTATCGAAGCCCTGCGCCTGGGGCTTATGCTTACGGGCTATGAAAGGACCCATCTTCCCAGGACCAATGCTTTGATAGCGCTCATGTGCTTTCATGCTTCCCGGTTTGACGCCCGTGAGACGGGCGAGGACGGTTTTGTCCTGTATCACCAGCAGGATGAATCATTATGGGACCAGGAGCTGATAGCCCAGGGGAAGCACTTTTTGTATCTTTCTGCTGAAGGGGAAGAGATCAGCTCTTACCACCTGGAGGCGAGGATCGCCTGCTGGCATTGCATAAAGGAGGATACAAGGGAGAAATGGGAGAATATCCTGAGCCTGTACAACCAGCTGCTGATGGTGAATTATTCGCCCAGCGTAGCCCTTAACAGGACCTATGCCCTGTACAAGGCCAATGGGTGCCGGGAGGCCCTGGCAGAGGCGGAAAAGCTGAAATTAGAGAACAACCATTTCTACTATCTTCTTCTCGGGGAACTTTATAAGGGACCTGATAACAAAAAGGCCCTCCTCAATTTTCAAAAAGCGTATTCTTTAGCCAGGACGGAAACGGAACGAACCGGCATTCAGAAAATGATAGATAGCCTGTCTTAAAAATAATTTTGTCCATTTTGTCACCATGCTGAATGCGATCAGGCATATAAGATCGAAGAGCTCCTGACAGCATTGTCCTGGACGGTAAGACCGGCGATGTTCTCCATAATGCTCATTGCCTGTTTGGGCGAAACACCGGCAAATTCTTTAAAGGCGCGGATAAGGTGTGACTGATCCGCATAGTCATTTTCATAGGCTATATCGGAAAGCTTGGAATACCGGGTGTTCCGTATCTGGTCCAGGGAGGCCTGGAACCGGCAGATACGGGCAAATAGCTTGGGAGAGAGCCCCACATATTGTTTGAACTTGCGTTCGACGCTTCTTTCGGAGAGGCATAGCTTATCGTTCAGCTCTTTCAGAGGGATACTTCCTTTTGACCGGAGTATCTGGGATAAAGCATATTCCATCCTGCTGTCCGTCAGGGCGCTGTTCTTTTCCGCCAGGAATAGCAAATAGGAGGAGAGTATTTCAATTTTTTCCATATTGGACCTGCACTCGGAAAGCATTTCGTTCAGATGATAGCCCTGTTTCCGGGCCAGCTGATCCACATCCATACAGGTGTCGGTGAGCCCGTCGGCGTCGATGCCGAAAACGGTCTTTAGCGCATGGGGATAAAAAACGATGCCGACGGTGCTGAATTTTCCTTTCAGGCAGGTCTCTACGTTGGTAGTAACCTGTCCATAGAGGAAAACACCGGGTAATTGTTTATAGTCCTGATAATAGGCGCCTCTGTCTTCGGGCTGGAAAAGCAGTCCCGGACCGCCGTCCGCCACGGTCCTGAAGGTATAGACCTGGTCTTTGATATCGTCTGTTTCCAGTATGAAAAAATAGCGGACACAGGTCTTTAGCGTTTCAGGAGGCGGCATCTGCTGGTAGTTCATTTCACAGGTTTGCCTATGAAATTAACGTTTTTTCTCCACTTTCACCCAGTCCACCATGAGCTTGCATTGACCCCTTTTAATGGCATCCACGGTGGAAGCCGGAAGACCGAAGTAGGGGGATTTTATACCGTTGATCTTTACGGGATACCCGCCTCCCAGGGCGAAATTCAGGACGAGGTATTCGGGGTTGTCAAAAGCCCATTTCCCATAGTGTTCCGCCATGGCGCGTGTCACCCTGAACATTGGCACGCCGTCATATTTGAAGATCAGGCTGTCCGGCGTCCAGTCCACTGCATATATATGCCAGTGAGTGACATCGTTGTTGCCTGGGAAATAGAGACGGTTTACAAAGGGGGTTTCTCCGCTGTAGCCGGGGCCATGTACGGCTGCGCTGACCCAGTCTCTTTCGCCTATGTATTCCATGATGTCTATCTCGCCCGCATCGGGCCACTCGCCATTCCCCAATAACCACCAGGCGGGCCAGAGACCGGCGCCTGCAGTCGTGCGGACCCTGGCTGAAGCCTGGCCATAGGTGAATTCTATTTTCTTGCGGGTGTTTATCCGGCCCGAGATAAAGTCGAAGGTCTTTCCTTCCGGTGTCTTAAAGCCCGGGGCATACTTCGGTTGTATAACCAGGACCCCATGGTCTATATAGATAGTGGCTGACGAGTCCACATAGGCCTGCTGCTCGTTGTTATTGGTATGACCGGTGATCTCTACGTTCCATTTGGTCCTGTCCAGCTTCGGGCCGGAAAAATCATCAAAGAAGACGGTTTGGCTTTGTGCGGCGTTGCTGATCATCAGGCAAAAGGAGGTCAGGCCACCGAATAGGGTGGCCGCCCATGGTAAAGGAGTATGCATAATATGATTTTAAAAATGCCCGGCGAAAGCTCATTTTTT
>DASZVM010000112.1:0-2531 GCA_035547295.1 Puia sp.
ATCAGGAGTAGTATTCACCACCACCTTCCCTTTTAGGAGACGGATGGATATATGGGGCCTGGTGGCGTCCACGATGAACCGGGTACCCAGCGCCGTAGTGGCAAAGCCCCTGGCTGTTACGGTAAACGGTCTTGCAGAATCTTTTGCAACTTCAAAAAGTGCCCGGCCTTCCAGCTGGATATTGCGTGCCCGTGTCTCGAAGCGCTCCAGGTACCGGATGCTGCTGCCCGGCGCCAGCACTACAAGGGAATTATCGGGGAGGGTCAGATGCTCTTCTCCTGTCCCCATGTTCTTTTTTACTATCACTTTTACTGCTGCAGTCTGTCTTACCGTGGGAGACTGCGCTGAAGGCGTTCTGACCCACCAGTGTATGCAAAGACCTGCGATCAGCATAATGGAAGCAGCTGCCATCCAGCGATACCAGGCAACGCGCCCATTCGGCTTCTGAAGACTCTCCCCATCTTGCCTATCATCCGACTGGCCGGTATCCCTTCTCTGACGACCGTCCGCCACCTGGTCAGCCGCCCCTTGCCCAAGATGCTGATCCCGCAGCCGCTGCCAAACCCTGCTTTTCCTCGCATCGTCCAGACCATGAGGCACCTCTCCCGCAAGCACCTTGTTATAATACTGCTGCAGAAAGTCCTTCCACTCCATACCCGACTCTTCCAACCGGCGAAGGATCTCACGACGCTGCGAAGGAGTGGTCTGATTTTCCCAAAACTGTTTAAGGTGATCTTCGAGATTATCCATAGTCTACATACATGAATACTCCATCATGTCGAAAGGGGGAATATGATTCCGTGTTAAGGAAATGTTAACAAAAATAAACGGAGAGAATGGTCAGCGAGATGCCGGCAGTGGGAGCAAAATTGCTGCTTACATATTGCCTGATAAAAGCCCTGGATTGTTTCAGATAGAATCGTACGGAGCCGACGGAGAGGTCCAGTTCCTGCGCAATCTCATCAAAGGTCTTATTTTCATAATGGTATAAACGAAAAACCCTTTGTTTATGCAGGGGCAGATGATCGACGGCGCTGTTCAGGATATTGATCTGCTCGCCATAATATTTTTCGTCCATTTCCGGTTCCGACGGGATATTTTCAACAAGGAGCTCTGCTGCGGGAACGGTATTTTCCCGTAATTTCTTCTTCAGGTAGGAGAGTGATCGATGATAGCTCACCACAAAGAGCCAGTTGCCCACGGATTGGCCGGGATCGAGCTTCGCCCTGTTGGTCCACAGCACCGTAAAAACGTCCTGCAGGATATCTTCCGCAATGTCCGCAGGCTTCACCACCTTACGGATATTGGCGTATACCGCAGCGCTGTATTGGTTATAAAGGCATTCAAAGGCGCTATGACTGCCCCCTATGAATTCTCTGACAAGCTGTTGTTGGTCCCTGGTCATTCGGTAAAAGTAGAATATACGCGCCAGTCTGTAATGTTAGGAAATCATTACCTTATTAACAAAAAAAAAGCCCGGCGGCTGCCGGGCTTTTCTTAAAAAACCAAACTTATTTGTTGGGTTGCGGCGTATAACGCAGGTAAGGCTTGATCACCCTTACACCCTTGGGGAACTTCTTCTGTGCGTCATCCGTGCTGATAGAAGGCACGATGATAACGTCTTCACCTTCCTTCCAGTCGGCAGGCGTAGCCACGCTGTGGTTAGCCGTCAGCTGAAGGCTGTCTACCACGCGCAGCACTTCGTTGAAGTTACGGCCTGTGGAGGCAGGATAGGTAATGATCAGCTTCACCGTCTTATCAGGTCCGATAACAACCAGGCTGCGCACGGTGGCCGTAGCGGAAGCATTCGGATGAATGAACTCATACAGCGTGCTGACCTTGCGGTCTTCGTCGGCGATGATGGGGAACTCGACGCTTACCTTTTGTGTTTCGTTGATGTCGTTGATCCATCCGAGGTGTTTGTCAACGGGGTCTACGCTCAAAGCCAGGACCTTTACGCCGCGCTTGGCGAATTCATCTTTCAGAGCTGCCGTCCTTCCCAGCTCAGTGGTACAGACAGGCGTATAGTCGGCGGGGTGAGAGAAGAGAATACCCCAGGAATCACCGAGGAAGTCGTAGAAATCGATTTCGCCAATGGAGGTTTTGGCTTTGAAGTTGGGGGCTTTGTCCCCTAAACGTAAACTCATAAAAACGTAATTTGAAAGTTAACAAAAGATAGCAGGAGGGTCCTGCCGGATCACGAAGATATTAATTCCCTATCAAAGTAGTAGACTTAAAAGTTAAATTTTTATATTTATTTGTCCTATTTGTCCGCAGCTCCATTTTCCCCTTTCCCGGGATGACCCTCTTTCCCCGGGTTCGGGGCCATTCCCGGCCCCCGCTCCTCTCTCGTTCTTTTCCTCTGTTCCTCTTTGCTGGCCTCTATCCCACCCCAGGTGGACCCGGGGTCATTATCTCCCTCCAGGCCCCCGGCCTTCACAATAGAATATTTCCCATATTTATTCTTTACATCATCTATAGCCCTATACAGCTGGATCTTCTTTCCCGTATCCTGGAACAGATTGGTTTGC
>DASZVM010000113.1:0-1586 GCA_035547295.1 Puia sp.
GGAACAGACACCGCTGGTGGTGCATATCAACAGCTTTTCCTACAAGAAAGGGGGGATACCCGTGGACCCCAGCGGGAATGGGGGCGGCTTTGCATTCGACTGCAGAGGCATCCTGAACCCCGGGAGGCTGGCCGAGTTCAAGGTGCTCACAGGCCGGGACAAGCCCGTAAAGGACTTCCTGGAGCAGCAGACCAGGATGCCCGAATTCCTCAACAGCATTTATGACATCGTGGATATAGCCGTGGAGGATTATATCAAAAGGGATTTTGAAAGCCTGTCCGTCAATTTCGGATGTACCGGCGGTCAGCACCGGAGCGTCTACGCGGCAGACGCGCTTGCCAGACACCTGCGGAATAAATTTCATGTAAAGATCGAGCTTCATCATATCGAACAAGAAGCAAAGAATTGGGTTAATACACCGTAGATCGCAGATTATGTATTATGTAGTTTATGGACTCTTATACGGCGTTTCTCTCCTGCCCATGTGGCTGTTGTACCCGCTGGCCGATGTGCTCGCCCTGCTGCTGTACTATGTCATAGGCTATCGCCGTAAAGTGACGAGAAGCAATCTCCGGCTGGCATTTCCCGGATTGACGGAAAAAGAGATCATCCGCGTCGAAAAAAAATTCTACCGCAACTTCGTCGACAGCTTCATAGAGACCATCAAGCTGCTGTCCGCCAGTCATGCCTTTATCAAACAACGCTTTGTCATCGACAACCCCGAAATACTCGATAATTTTTATGACGAGGGACGAAAATGCCAGCTGCACCTGGGTCATACCTTCAACTGGGAGATTGCCAATGTAGCCATGCCCCTTATGTCCAGGTATCCTTTTATCGTGGCATATATGCCCGTGGAGAACAAGATATTCCAGCGGCTTTTCCTGCATTTGCGGGGGCGGACCGGCAGTATCCTTCTTCCCTCGAACCGTATGCAGCGGGGGATCATCCCTTATCGCAATACCCAATACCTGCTCACGCTGGTGGCGGACCAGGCGCCGGCCAACTCGGAACAATCCTACTGGCTGAGCTTCTTTGGCCGGCCCACTTCTTTTCTCCGCGGCCCTGAGCGGGGCGCCCGGATAGCGGACATACCCGCCGTTTTCGTAAAATTCTATAAAAGCAGGAGAGGACATTACCGGGTATTCCTCACCACCCTGTCCGATCATCCTGCCACCTTGCCCGAGGGCGAATTGACCCGCCGTTACTGCAGATTGCTGGAAGATGCCATCCGTGAGCACCCCGATCTCTGGCTTTGGAGCCACCGGCGGTGGAAAGCGGTATGGAAAGAGGAGTTCAGGGATATGTGGATCGATTAATATATCTTTACCACAACCCCTAAACAACCCTACCCAAACAATGTATTATTTCTTTTACGGTCTGCTCTACCTGGTTTCCCTGCTGCCCATGCGCGTACTATACCTTATTGCCGACGGCATCTACGGCCTGGTATATTATGTGTTCGGATACAGGAAAAAGGTCGTGATGGCCAATCTCGAACTGGCCTTCCCCGAAAAAACGAACGCAGAACGTACCCGCATCGCAAAAAAATTCTACCGGAATCTTATCGATTCCTTTATCGAAGT
>DASZVM010000114.1:0-2519 GCA_035547295.1 Puia sp.
CTTATCCCGCCGCAGAAAGCTGTCCGTTGGAAGTATATATGACAGGTGCAGCTTGTCCGCATAATAAAGCGAATCCAGGGAATAGTCGCCTGTATAATAATCGGTGAACCTGTAGCTGAAGGTGGTATATTGAATGTTATGTTCCAGCCGCAGCCTGGGATAGAACAAGGGAATGACCGTGGTGTCCGTGACGATGGAATCCTTTTGCCCCAGGTCATAGGTCTGCCGCATCATAAAGCTGGCATTGCTGAAATGGGTACCGGTACTGATCGTAGTGTTGAAGAAATTGCTGCCGGTCCTGTTGAGTCCGGACCCCAGAAAGGTTGGCAGGGTGGCCTGGTTCTTATAGTTCACCGAATCGATATCCGAAGGGTTGACCAAACCTCCATTGTCGCCCGCAGCGACCTTATTGCTCACCAGTACAAAGAAATTCTGATAGCGCTTGTTCTTCGACTGATACCAGGAATGCAGCCGGATATTGCTGTGATTGGTATTCGAATTGCCAAAAGCGCCGATGGAATTGATCAGACGGAACTCAAACCCGATATTCCAGTTTGGACGGACATTCTGCGTATGTACCACACTGATGAACTGTTCAGACTTGGAACCCAGGAAATAACCCAGCTCGGTATAAGGCCGGGTGGTATTGTATAGCTTCGTCTGCTCTACTTTGAAAAGGTACAGGTCATAAGCATGCAGACCCGGATCCCACCCCGAAAGCATGCGGGGACTGAAAAGCAGATTGCGGGCAGGTGCGCCGTTGTTTCCCAGATTGATCCACAGGGGCGGCTGCGGCATCTTCCGGGAGAAATCATAGACCGAGGAATCCAGCTTGAGATAGCGGGAGCTGTCGAGGTACCGGTAATTCAGCGTGATAGTGTCCGCCTTACGATGCGCAAGCGTGTCGGCAGCGCCAGCCCTCCCTCCCCCACCCCCACCTCCAAAACTGCGGAACCTGGAGAAAGGGTCCTGCGCATGAAGCCCCTGGCTGAAGAGTAATAAGCACGCCAACGATCCTATGATGGTAATTATACGACTCTTCACGGGTGAAATAATTGCGGACAATTTACTCATTATGTGGTCTCCGGCGATTTATAAGAAAGTTAAATGTCATAATACGGCTATCAGCTGGCTGAATATGCCGGTCAGCTTGGGCTCCGCTGCCGCAGCCGCCTGGAGCACCTCTTCATGCGTGATGATATTCTCTTCTTCCCGGATGCCCAGGTCAGTGATGACGCTCATGGCAAATACAGAGAGCCCCGCATGCCGGGCCGCGATCACCTCCTGCACAGTGCTCATCCCAACCGCGTCGCCACCGGCAATATGCAGCAGTTTATACTCCGCTCTCGTTTCAAAAGTCGGACCCGTCACACCCGCATACACCCCTTCATGTACAGGTATCCCCAGCTTCGATGCAATATCCTTTGCTTTCCCGATGAGACGTTTGTCATAAGGCTCGCTCATGTCCGGGAAACGGGGGCCCAGGTCCGGATCGTTCTTTCCCAACAGGGGATTGACAACAAAAAGACTGATATGGTCCCGGATGATCATCAGATCGCCTACCCTGAAAGCTTTGTTCATCCCTCCCGCTGCATTGGATATCAGTAAGGTTTCCACACCCAGGAATTTCAACACCCGGATAGGGAACACCACCTGCGCGGGAGTGTAACCCTCATAGTAATGAAAACGTCCCGAAAGCACGACCACCTGCTTGCCGTTGAGCCTGCCAAAGATCATTTTTCCATGATGACCCTCGACGGTAGAGATGGGGAAATGGGGGATCTCTTCGTAATGTATCTCCTTTTCGACCTCGATCTCACTGGACAGGTTCCCCAGCCCGCTGCCCAGGATGATACCCACCCGGGAGGCAGCCCCCGTGTGAACAGAACGAATAAATGCTACCGTTTCCCTTAATTCTCCGATGATTGTGCTTGCCATAATGAGTTCCTCCAACAAACGGGTGCAAACCTACGCCAAAATGCTTAATTTACGACCGATGAAGCCCTTATTGCCCCGGCTGCTGCCATCTTCCTGCCTGTTCTCTTTGTTCCTGGTTGGCATCATTCCATTCGCCGCAGGCCAGCAATGCACCAGCTTCGGTGACCCTGTCGTCAACATCACCTTTGGTGCCGGCAACAACCCGGGCCCTTCCCTCCAGGCGGCCACCACCTCCTATAATTACGTGAGTACGGACTGCCCCCAGGACGGCGCCTACAGTGTAAGGAACAGCACCTACAATTGCAACGGCAGCACCTGGTTCAATATCCCCTCCGACCATACAGGTAACTCCAACGGTTATTTCATGCTGGTAAACTGCTCCTACAACCCGGGGGATTTCTACCTGGACACGGTAAAAGGCCTGTGCTCCAATACCACCTATCAATTCGCCGCATGGATAGTCAATATACTAAAACCCGACGCCTGCAACGGCACGGGCATCCGGCCCAATATCACATTTAGCATCGAGTCCACTGCCGGCGGCCCTCCCCTGGCCAGCATCAATTCAGGGGATATTCCCG
>DASZVM010000115.1:0-3460 GCA_035547295.1 Puia sp.
TGTCAGGATAACCCAGCTAAAACCATTTATATCCTGGATACCGAAAACAAGGCTCAATACCACCCCTGTCAGTAACAGACAGTTTACGACAACCTCCAGCAAGGGAGGGGCCAGTCTGCTTCTCAGCACGCAATAGAAATAAGCGACAATACAGAGTGATATCAACACATAAACAGAGAGGCTATGCTGCGGGGACAGTATCGACCAGCCCCCGCAACAATCGTTTGTCGTCATCGAATCACCCAGTATCAGCAGCAGCACGGCCAGCGGAAAGAGAACCAGCGCCCAACCTGGTGAGGACAGTGTGGTATTCCGCCTGCCCTTTACCAGGAAATACAGAAAGTCACCAACCACTGCCAGCACGGCAAGGACATAAAGCAAGATCAGCGACGGCATATGCTATTTTTCCTCCTCCGTCCATTTTATCTTCCTTGAAAAATACATCACCACACCCAGGGTTATAAAGAGACCGATGCTGCCCATGAGCAACGCGTAATCCTGCAGCTGTATCAGCGTAAATATAAATCCATACAGCAGGGTCAGTAACGCGCCGATGAACAGCGACATCTTCCCGCTGCGCAGGATGCTCCGTACATACCAGGCGATGAGCACAATGGTTGCCAGCGCTGCCGTCAGGTAGGCCTTGTTAAAACCGATATACTCTGAAAAAGAGAGCAGCAACGTATAGAACAGACAGAGGGCAAGCCCCACCAACACGTACTGCAGGGAATGGATGGATCGCCGGTAGACCCATTCGATAAGGAAAAAAGCGGTAAAGGTCAGCAGGATGATCAGTATGGAATATTTTACGCTGCGCGTCGTCTGCTGGTATACGTCCACAGGCAGGATGAGGCTTACTCCAAAGGCCGACCCATCCATCTCATGGACATCGTTCTTCCATTGCTGAGGATAGTTGCGGTTCAGGTAGAGCACTTTCCAGTCAGCCGAGAAGCCGCTGTCCTTCACCGCCCGCAGGTCGGGCAGATAGCTGCCGGCAAAGCTGGGGTCCGGCCATGAAGAGGCCGCCTTTACCGTTGTTACTTTACCCGCAGGTACAAATAAGAGATTGCCGGAGCCTTTCAGCTGTACCGTAGCCGAGAAATCCAGCGGGCCATGTGTACCGGCTATAGATGGGGGAAGGGATGCGCTCAAGGCGTTCTTGAACTGGTCCGTCGAAAATTTGGCGGGTACCAAGTCCAGGGTGTTCCCTGCCAGGTGAAGGACCATCTCTTCTTTCAGCCCCTGTACATCGCTGATGTTGAAGAACACCGCCGCTTCATTCCACAGCAGTTTGTCTGCCGGGATATTCAGCTCCGCGATGTGCAGACTGTCATAAGATCCTTTTATCTGCAGCTCAGACGTGTATACCACGACCTCATAAATGCCCCGGTATCTTTTCTCCGGCAGGATACGTGCCTGGATATCCAGCTTGTCCGGGAGGAAATAGGCCCATTTTTTTACTTCCGTGATATTCTTCTCATAGGTCACCGTCTCCATGTAAGGGATACCGATGACAGGCCCGGTAGCCACTTGCGAGCCCGCCCATTTCGAGCTGATCTCCCGTTCGGCCTCCACGTGCCGGATATTCCTTTCCGAGACCAGGTTTTGTATAAAGGCCGCCGGTATCAGCAGGATCAGGATAAGGATGCCGATAAAGAAGCTCTTCAGGATCATTTTATTGCGATCCCAAAAGGTTTTGATCATATTTTCCATATAGTGAGGGGTTTTAGGTCAACGCTTTGCTGATCTTTTTCATCATGAGATAGATGAGTGTCATCAGTATAGAAAAGCACAACACCATGTCCCAGGTGTTCTGATGCCGCAGAGGATGAACGACCATGGCTGCAATATCTCTCAACAGCTGGAAAGGGTCGGTCACTACGTCCCAGCTGTTATAGCGGAGGTAGCGACCGATGTAGATCCCCAGGGCATTCAGCCACATAACAGGATAAAGGAACAGCAGCTCGCTGCGAAGGGTCTGGCGCGGCAGGAGTATCCGCTCCATCTGTCTTACAGAAAGCACGCCCAGTAAAAGCCCGTTCCATACATAGGAGAGGATCATGGCAAGATCGAACCATTGCGGCACCTGCCTGTCATTGTACCTGTCTCCCAGATGGTAGAGGTCCGTGATAATGTAAAAGGAATTGGGTATGAACAACAACCAGATGAACGACAGGGCCCACCACCCTGCATTTCGTTTGTTCATTCCGGCAAGCATCGTCGAAATAAAATAGGGTATATAGGCCAGGAAAAGGTTCCAGGTCAAAAAGAGAAAAGTAAGCCTTCCCGTGGACAGGATACGTGCTGCTGTCAGCAGACAGCTGAAAAGCATGGAAAGACATAAAAGCCTGTCGATCTCTGTACGCAGGAAAGGGATGCTCCTGCCGGTGGTAATGGTAGTGTTCATAAAAATTTGGGAATAAAAATGATTGCTCCGGCAACGACGGCCGTAATGGCGGCTATCAGCACCGCCCCCGCAGCCAGGTCTTTGATGATCTTCACCTGGGGATGACGTTCCCGGGTGATCATGTCCATCGCTTTTTCAATACAGGTATTCAGTATTTCGGTTACCCACACCAGCCCGATGACGATGGTAAGCGCGATGGCTTCCCCTTTGGAAACTTTCAGCCGCCAGGCAAGGAGGGCCGTAACGATGGCCGCAGCCAGGTGGATACGGGCGTTGTGCTCCTGCCGGAAAAATTGTTTCAGGCCAACGCCCGCGTAATAGAAACTTCTCAATCGTCCCCGGATAGAGAACCTTTCATCTTTGATCATGATGCTTGAATTATCCATAAATTTAAGCAATGGCCGGAAAGTGCGACAGGTTTCCATCCTGCGGACGCTTATCCCGGTGGTTGACTTTTGAAAGGATCGCTTCCAGCAATGGGAGCATTTTATTCAACCCTTCCGATTTGATGATAAAATTCCACAGCGGCTCGAACTTCTTCCAACCCCCCGCATAGGCAAAGTGTTTTACCTGGTATTTCAGCGAGTCATGTCCCAGACTGGCCTTTAAGATATTCTTCCAGGAGTAAAATGAACGGTAGGCCCAGTCGTACCCTCTTTTCAGCTCGTCAGCGCTGAGTCCTACCGTCCTGTAGACCACCTGCCGGGTATCATACTGATCCCAGTTCCTATGCAGGATCCGTCCCTCTGCTGCCATGTCCCTGAACAGGCGGGTGCCGGGATAAGGGGTTAGAATATGAAAGGTGCAGGTAGTGAGAGAATTCCTCACCGCCCAATCCACCGTTCTTTTAAATACGTCCGGATCGTCGTCGTCAAGACCGAATACAAAGCTCCCGTTGATCATAATGCCCAGCGAATGCAGCCGTCTGATGGCCTGCTCGTAGTCCTGTCCGATATTCTGCCGCTTGTTGCTCTGTACCAGATTGCCCTTGCTCAATGTTTCAAATCCCACAAAGACGCTGCGCATACCCGCCTCCGCCGCCTTTTCGATAAG
>DASZVM010000116.1:0-6106 GCA_035547295.1 Puia sp.
TCCATCGCCCACGCTGACGATCACCCGCCAACCGGGTTTCAGGACAGTTTTTAGCCGTGCAGCGCCGTATTGGACCCGTGGTGCGGCGTGTGGAGGCACCACCACTGTTTGAGCAGCAACGCAAGAACTTATTAGTAATCCGAGGAGCAACAGACGCATCATACACAAAAAATTTTCTAAACAGGACGAATACCGCCCGCAGCGCTGGACTGATAAGCCGCCTCGACACAAGCCATCGTGTGGATACAATCCTCCACCGATATTTCCGGAGGATGGTCCCCTTCGGCAGCTATCATCATTTGCGCCATCGTCCCTATAAATGCGTGGGGAAACCAGCTGCCGGCAATATCCAGTGTCTGCCAGGCGGGCGCTTTACCCTTTTCTAAAAAAACATATTCGAAACTATCGGGAATGCCTTGCGGATAATTGATCAGCACCCCCAGCTTTGCGATGATAGCTCCCCGCATGCCCTCGAACTTGATATACGACTGCTGATGCGTCAATCCAAAATCATGACAATGGTTGGTAAGGATATTGGCACGAACCCTATTTCCATAATCCATGATGATATTGCTGCGCACGCTGGCCAGCTCCGCCATGGCCGGATGTCCTATCGTTTTGGCATAAATGCTTTCCGGGTTGCCCAGGAAGGAGCGCACCAGGTCGATATAATGAATGCTGTGATAAAGTATCTCCACCCTTGGGGTGGCACGGAGAAAATCCCACAAATGCCAAGGCGTATATACATTGACATTTACCTCTATATCGCAGAGCTCTCCTATCCATCCCTCTTTTATAATATTCCTCGCTGCAATGACAAAAGGGGCATACCGCAGCTGGAAGTTTACTCCTGCCGTCATCTGCATACGACGGGTAACATCCAGTATTTCCTTCGCCATCTCATAATCCTCCCCCATCGGCTTTTGCATCAGCACCACACTGTGCTTTGGAAGTTGCTTTAGCACAGAAAGGATGGCCGATCCCGGCACCGCCACATCGAATATCGCGTTACCGGGGACGCGGGATAACAAGATGGACATGTCATCGTAGACCTGTGGGATATCGAATTTCGCAGCTGTATGCCGGGCTTTGGCAGTGTCGATGTCGTAGATACCTTCCACAGGGAAACCCGCGATCTTATATGCCGGCAAATGAGCATCATTGACGATGCCCCCGGCCCCTATCAGCACGATGGGTCTTGTATTTTCCGGTGATGCACAGCTGGTCCCGATGATCATAATTTGTAAAATCGTGCTGCGTTCATGGACAAACATTTTTCCTTTACTTCGGAGCCCCATCCTTCGAGGATATCCCCGTAGGCCTTCCAGACCTTCACATAGCCGCCGGCCAACAACGACACAGGCCAGTCCCCGCCGCAAAAACAACGGTCCCCGCCAAAATGCTGTACGGCAAAATTGATATATGGTTCCAAGGCCGCCGCCTGCCAGCCCTGGAAATTTTTTGAAGCGGTGCCCAGGCCTGAAATTTTTATAAAGAAGCGCTCATGACGGGCAGCCTCCTTCATCAGCTCGCCCCATCTTCCAAACCGCTGCCCAGTGGCAATAGGCGGTTGATTGAGATGATCAAACACCATCCTGAGGGTTGGTACCCTCTCCGCTACCTTCAGGGCCGTGACGATATGCTCCGGAAGAACACCCACTATATCATAAGGGATCCCCTTCGATGCCAGTATACCCAGGCTCTCCAGCACCGTGTCCTGCAGCAGCCAGCGGGGGTCCGCTTCATCATGTACCAGGTGACGCACCCCTTTGAACAAGGCATTGGTGCCATAACCCTCTTCCAGCAGGCGCGCCGTCGTCACAGGGTCCTGTAACGGCAGCCACCCCACTACACCCGCAATCCACTCGCGGGCCGCGGCATTTTCCAGCATCCACAAGCTGTCTTCCTCATTGTTGGCCGCCTGCACCAGCACGCCTTTCGTAACGCCTGCCGCCATACGCTCCGTCTCCAGCTCATCCAGCTCATAATGGCGGTTCAGTATGGACGTGTCCCCCTTTAACCAGGGATATTCCGCACGATCAAAATTCCAGATATGGATATGTGTATCTATGATCACGCCATAAATTTAACCCATCAATCCGAATTCCGCGTCTATTCGCTCGTTATGCTCGCCCAGCAGCGGGGCGCCCGTTTCGGAAAGGACCATCTGCCCGTCTATCCGAATGGGACACCGGGTGGTCTTGATGGACAGTCCATTGCTGGTACGAACCTTCAGCTCCATGTTCAGCATTTTATATCCCGTCTCACGCATCAGCTGCTCATAGTTCAAAACCTTGGCGCACCAGATATCCGCCGGCTGCAGCATCCCCAGCCATTCGTCCACGCTGCGGGTCAGCAGATGCATGCCCAATGCTTCCTTTATCTCATCCCGCCTGTCAAACCACTGGCCACTGTCTGTGTATATTTCCAGGGCAGGGCAACCCAGCAACCGCCCCAGCAACGGTACATCATTCATGGCCAGGGAAAGATAGCCGTCCCTGGTCTTATAGATCCCGTAAGGCGCCGGCACATACGCATTGCCATTGCTGATACGGCTCCGTTCAGGCAACTGACGACCGTCGTTAAAAAAGCAGGTCAGCGCCTCGAATTGAAAGTCCAGCACGGATTCCAGCATGCTCACCTGCACAAGCGCCCCTTCCCCGTCGATGCCACGCCGGTACAATGTAGCCAGTATTCCCTGCGTAAGATGCGTACCCGCCAGTATGTCCACGACAGCCACCCCCATCGGGGTAGGCCGCTGATCCCGGTTGTTGCTCAGCCAGGCAAGCCCGGACAATGACTGCACCAGCAGGTCCTGCCCCGGAAGGTCCTTCCAGGGCCCCTCATGCCCATATCCATTCACTTCTCCATAGATGATACGGGGATTCAGCTTCTTCACCCTCTCATAGTCCAGCCCGATACGCTGCATCACCCCGGGCCGGAAATTATGGATCACGACATCCGCCTGGCGGATGAGCTTCCTTACTTTCTCCAGGTCTTCCTCCTTCTTCAGGTCAGCAGCATAGCTTTGCTTGTTCCGGTTGATCGCATGAAAGATCGTCGACTCCCCTTCTATCCGCACATCCGATACATACAGATGACGGCAGATATCCCCGGTGCCCGGGCGCTCGATCTTGATCACCCGTGCTCCCAGGTCCGCCAGCCGCAAGCCGGCCGAAGGCCCTGAAAGGAACTGGCTGAGATCGACGACGATCATACCCTGCAGTGGTCCCATTCCCATTGGTAAACGTTATTTTAAAAACTCTCTTACAATCCGCTCCCTATCCTGCCCCAATGAGGGCGCCGCCTTCCCGGACTTCAGCCTCCGGCCATCCACCCGGATGGGACAGCGGGTCGTTGTGATCGAATGCCCTTCACCGGCGTCGATCACCTGCTCCATCTCCAGGCTCCTGTACCCCTCTTCCTCCATCAATCCCTTCCAGTCCAATACCTGCATGGCCCACATATCTTCCGCATGCAATCGCTCCAGCCAGTACGACACAGGCCGCTGCACCAGGTGATCGCTGATGATCTTCTTGATCTCATCCCGGTGGCTGAACGCCTGCTCCTGCGTATACCTCTCCAGCTCCCCGGCATGGATGACACGGGCCAGCTGCGGGATGTTTACCATTGCTATCGCGATATACCCGTCCGCGGCAGCATAAATGCCATAAGGAGCGCTCAACAAAGGATTGCCGTTGCTGTACCTGCTCCGCCGGGGCAGCTGCCCGCTGGTATGATAGGTGGTAAGGAACTCAAACTGAAAATCCAGCAGCGACTCCATCATGCTGATCTCTATCAACCCTCCCTCCCCTGTCCGCTGGCGGCGTATCAACGCCGCCAGTATGCCCTGCACCAGCTGGGCGCCGCAAAGACTGTCGGCAATGGAAAGCCCAAAAGGCATGGGATGATCCTTCTCATTGCCCGTCGTATAGGCCAGGCCGCTCATGGACTGCAACAGCAGGTCCTGTCCCGGAAGGTCCTTCCAGGGTCCCTCGTTACCATATCCGCTGATAGCGGCATATATCAGACGGGGATTCAACGCCCGGACCCCGGCATAGCCCAGACCGGCGCCCTCCATGACACCAGGACGGAAATTATGCGTCAGGACATCCGCCCGCTGTATCAGCCGCCGGACAAGCGCGATATCCTCCGGTGATTTTATGTCGGCTGTAAAGCTCTCTTTGTTACGATTGATAGTATGGAAGAGCAGGGAATCATCTCCTACCCACAGGTTTTTGATCGACAGCCGCCGGCAGGCGTCCCCCACTTCAGGCCGCTCGATCTTTATCACCCTTGCGCCCAGGTCCGCCAGTCTGAGCCCCGCGGAAGGACCCGACAGATATTGACTGAACTCCAATACAGTTAATCCTGATAAAGGCAGATCGCTCATGATAAGATATTTAGGTATGCATTCATCAATGTCAGTACTTCTTCTTCGCTGCATTGTTGCAATAGGTAATCCTGTATAAACTGTCCCGCATGATCCTGGAAATAAAGATACCCGTCATAACGGGGACGCATATATCCTCTTTCCATGATGGGCAGCAGCGTATAAAAAAAGTTATGGGTCAGACGGTTGGCCCTCTCATTCAGCCATGCCCGGCGATGCCCCGGCTGCCCGCCATGCTCCACATAAAAGGTCGACTGGAATTCAGGCGTCATCACCATCTCCAGGAATTGCAATGCCAGTGGGGTATGACGGCTGCTTGCCGACACCGCCAGTCCCGTTCCCCCAATGGTACTGCGCAGCCTCCCCCCATCCTCCATGCTCACGAGGTCGGCATATGTCAGCCTCCGGCGGGCATATCCATCCCGGGCATAGTTGGAATACCCATACGCAAAGGGACAATACCAGTATTCATCACCGGCTGTCATCCGCTCGGCTACGGCAATGGGATTGCACTCGTAGAACAGGGGATCCACCAATGAATACAGCTCCTTCATCGTACGCAGGGCCTTCCCACCCGTCTCCCTGTCGATCACCATGTCCGCATGCTGAAAAGGCCGGGAACCATGGGCAATACAGAACATATAAAAGTTCATCAGCAGATCGATAGGGATACCCGGTACGGCAACCTTCCCCATCCGGGCCAGCTCCAGCACCTCTTTCCATGTCGCCGGCACGGCCATACCCGCTTTGTCCAGCAGGTCCATACGACAGCTGGCGGCAGGCGTGGCCGCATCGATGGCCAGGGCCCATTGATGCCCTCCATAATGATAGCTGTGATGAGAATAACCCACGGAATTTTCCGCCTGGTCCTTCAGGAACCCGGGAGAAAGATGCCGGTCCAATGGAAGAACACATCCCAGGGATGCGGCGCGTCCAACCCAGGGATGATCGATCACCAGCAGGTCATACGTCTCCGTAAGCTTTTCGATAGGCTCATCCGCAAATCGTTGCAGACTGCGCATATCCCATTGTATAGCGATCCCGGGATGCAATTCCGAAAAACGCTGCGCCGCCGCCAGCAGCGGCGTTATCCCACGGCTGTGCCCCCAGCTGATACCTCTGATAACATGCTCTCCCATTTTACTCATTCTTTTTTTTCACCAGCAGCAGATGTTCGCACACCATCACCAGCTCCTTATGCTGATTGAAGGCCTGTACCAATTCCACCACCAGGCCATAGCCCGGCTTCTTATGGTTTTTCATTTCTTTAATAGTTACAGTGACTTTTAACGTATCCCCGATAAAAACAGGGCGGGTAAACCGCAGGTGGTCATACCCATAGGTCATGGACAGCTCGTTGATGGGATAAGCCGTCAGCCCCACGGCAATGCTGAATACCAGCGTGCCATGCGCGATCCTTTTCCCAAAGGGCTGCGTCCTGCACCATTCTTCATCCATATGATGAGGGAAAAAATCACCGGTCTGTCCGGCATGAAGTACAATGTCCGTTTCGGTGAGTGTCCGGCCCGCCGTCTCTCTCGTGTGGTCGATTATAAAGTCTTCAAAATACAGCAATCGTCAAAAACTTTGAAGGCTCAAGTTACAGGCACCCCCTTCCCCGGGCAATGTCAGGTCTTACTATTTTGATGGAATATTTTACTATAAGCCCCCCTCTCCGGACACTTCGCACCGTCCAGGTAGGCGGCAGCCTCC
>DASZVM010000117.1:0-7354 GCA_035547295.1 Puia sp.
AGGTAATCAATACTTTCCGTCTTCGTGGCAGTTATGGCACTGTTGGCAATATCGGCGGTATTGGTGATTTTGCTTCCTATTCCCAGTACGATGCACGGTTGTACAACGGCAATTCGGCTCTGTATTTCTATCAACTGGGCAACTCCAACCTGACCTGGGAGACCAGCAAGAAAACGGATATCGGCCTGCAATTCGGCCTGCTGAATGACCTGATCACCGGCGACCTCGCCTGGTATAGGAATAATGTGGATGGTCTGATCATCTATGTCCCTCAATCAGGCTCTACGGGCATACCGTATCCTGACCATAATCTTTCTATTCCGACGAACATAGGTTCGATGTACAACAAGGGATTTGAGATCACTTTGAATGCAAGACCCATCAACTCACAGGATTTCAGGTGGAACACTTCTTTCAATATCACATTCAATTCCAATAAGGTGACTGCACTTGCGCCTGGTGTTCCCAACATCACTTATACCACCAGCAGCCTGGAGCAGACCAGCATTACCCTACCAGGCTATTCCATCGGCACCATATATGTGCTGCCAACGGCCGGTGTCGATCCTGCCACAGGCAGAAGGATCTTTGTCAACGCCGCAGGCCAGCAGCTGGGTTATGATCATGCTACAAGAAAATATTATGACGTAAAAACCGGCGCTGTCGCTACGTCCATCGATCCTGCCAAAGACAAGCGGCCTATGTATAATGCCGTTCCCAAATATTACGGCGGCTTCAGCAACGACTTCCGCTATCATGACTTCGATCTGGGCATATTGATCTCGTACGAAGGCGGCTTCTACGTGTACAACGGTACACAGGCCAGTATCCGCGACAACCGCTTCTGGAACAGCTCAGTGGACGTATTGCGTCGCTGGACGCAAGCTGGCCAGGTAACGGATATCCCCAAGATCATGTATGGGGATAACGTTTCCAACGGCTCTGCCAATCCGATCTCCGCCAACGTTCAAAAAGGTGATTTTATAAAATTGCGTAATGTAAGCCTGGGTTACACGCTGCCGGCCAGGCTGGTGCAAAAAGCGGGCATTTCCAATGCAAGGGTGTACGTAAGCGGCCAAAACCTGGCCATTATTACCAAGTACAAGGGACCGGACCCTGAGACCTCCACCAACGGCAACGATCCCCAGGGACAAGGTATAGATAGAAACTCTGTAGCAAACGGCCGTGTACTGACAGTAGGTTTGAACATCGGATTTTAATAAATGCTAAAGTCTGTTATACAATCAAAATGAAAACAATGAAAAGACATATATATCAATTGATTTTCGCAGGCCTGCTGTTATCGGCAAGCTCCTGCAGTAAGTCCAGGTTGAACCCGGTGTCCACCACCGCTGTACCATACGAGGCTAAATTTGAAACGCCGGAACGTATCGCCAACCTGGTAAATGGTTTTTACAGCTCGCTGAAGAGCGGAAACCTCCTGGGCGGAAGATACCAGATCTACAATGATGTCAGGGGGGAGAATTTCCTGAACCGCACCAATAACGGTGTAACCGCCCTGCTGATCTGGAATTTTACTGTGACCGGCTCAGATGCTGAAATTAACAATACCTGGAATGCAGCCTATTCCACTATCAACAATGTGAATATTTTTTTAGATGGCATGGAAAAAGAAGGGAATGCGGTTGTGGGTGATGACCAGGCCAAGAAATACAATGCGGAAGCAAAGTTTGTAAGAGCCCTGAGCTACTATTCTCTTTTGCAATTGTATGCCCAGCCCTATACCAAGGACAATGGCGCTTCGCCGGGCGTGCCGCTGCGACTAACCCCCATCACTACTGCCGGATTCAATGATCTTGCCAGAAGCTCCGTATCGGACGTTTACAAACAGATCATCACCGACCTGAACGATGCCGAAGCTGATTTACCGGACGATTATGACGACGATGCGATGAATACCACCCATGCGCACGTGAACACGGCCATCGCATTGAAAGTTCGTGCCTATTTAAGCATGGGGGACTGGGACCATGTGATCAGCGAAGCCAATAAGATCGTGACTCCTGCGGCTCCCTTTACGGCTCCTACGGGTGTGCCTTTTGCCTTGCAGGATGACATCAAACTGGTGTTCTCCGGTTATACTACTACGGAATCTATCCTGTCCATGCCATTTACGGGTGCCAATGAGCAGCCTGGAACGCAGAACCAGCTGGCATTATATTATCTGCCTACCTCTCTTGGGGGCGGTGGCGAATTCTATTTAAACCTCAAGGGTGTGGTGATCGAACCTTCCTGGAAGCAGACCGATGCACGCCGGGGCTTTATCACCGACTCTGTCTCCGGAAGACTTTATTTGAAGAAATACCCAAGCGGGTCCCCTTATCTTGACTGGGCCCCGGTGATGCGTTATCCCGAGGTGCTGTTGAGCCTGGCTGAAGCAAGGGCAAGGTCGACCAATTCCATAGACGCACAAGCCATTGCCCTGCTGAATGCGGTGCGTCACAGATCCGATGCCACCACGACCTTCACAGCCGCGAATTTTGCAGACGCAAACGCCCTGGTCAACCAGATCATTACTGAAAGAAATATCGAATTCCTGGGTGAAGGCGTCCGGAACATGGATATTATGCGCCTGGGCTTGCCTTTCCCGGCCAAAGGGTCCGTAAAGGCTGTTCCGGCCAGCGATCCAGCGTACATTTTTCCGGCACCTACCAGCGAGACGCAATATAATCATCTCTGGTAATGACGGGGTTTGGGTTTAAAACTTGAAAGGGCCGCCGTTTGGCGGCCTTTTTTAATTGTGGTATCTTGCGGAGATAACAGACCATCTATGTCCGAGAACCAGCAGCCCAATAGCCAGCTTAATATAGAGATCAGCGAGGAGACGGCCGAAGGCCAGTATGCGAATCTTGCCATCATTACCCATTCCCACGCGGAATTTGTCATTGATTTTGTGAATGTGATGCCGGGTACGCCCAAGAGCAAGGTAAAGAGCCGTATTATCCTTACTCCCCAGCATGCCAAACGTTTTATGAAGGCATTGACGGAGAACCTAACCCGATTTGAAACGGCCAACGGGAAGATCCAGGACCTGGAAGAAGTGCAGCTGCCGATGAATTTCGGGGGACCGACGGCTCAGGCCTGATCCCGGGGCAGCGGACGGGAAGGCCCCAGGTTATAAAAGGCCCTGATCGGCAAAGCTGAAGTAGCCTTCTTCGCTGACGATGATGTGATCCAGCAATTTGATGTCCAGGTATCCGGCACCCTTCTTTATTTTATGGGTGAATTCTTCATCTGCCTTGCTGGGCCGGAGGCTGCCGGAAGGGTGGTTATGGCCCAGTATGATGCTGATGGCATTTTCTTCCAGCGCTTTTTTGAGGATGACCCGTGGGTCGGCCACTGTGCCGGTGAGCCCGCCATGGCTCAATGTATCGAATTTCAGGACTTTTCCGGCACTGTTGAGATAGATGGCGGCAAATACTTCGTGGCGGAAATTCTTCAGCTGGCTTTGGAGGTATTTTGCAGCTTCCCGGCCGTGCTTTAACAGGGGTTTCTCCAGGAGGCGTTCAGCATCCCTTCGTCTGCCCAGCTCCATGGCGGCGGCAATGATGGCGGCTTTGGCCATTCCCATGCCTCTGATCTTCTTCAATTCCTTTGCGGTCATATTGCCCAGCTGGATCAGGTTGTTTTGTCCTGCTTTGAGGACGTCCCTGGCAATATCCATGGCATTCCTGTCCGGAGTGCCGGTGCCAATGAGGATGGCGAGCAATTCGGAATCATTCAATGCCTGCGGGCCTCTACTTAGTAGTTTTTCGCGCGGCCTTGCGTCATTTTCCCAATCTTTGATGCGGGTTTTCCGGGTTCTTTCGGCTTGCATAAATCAATTTAAACTATTATTTTGTAGTTTATAAGAAAGAGTTAAAATAAGGACCCGGGTCTTTCGTTATTAGCGAAAGACATCGTTCGTAGAAAATCCGTAATCTTTTGAAAATCTTAATCTAAAATCCAATGAAACGAACAACCTTCAACGCAATCGGCGGCTGGCAAAATTTCCTTTTCTGTATCGGTATGTATGTAGTCGCTCTTTTCTTCTCCATTTTTGTTTGTTCCTCTATTTTTTATGTGTTCAATTCGAAGTCGACCAGGGATGGCGAGAAAACGGCGGTTGTTCAGACCCAACCTGCTGCCAAAGAGCAATTGGCTTCTGTAAATCATTAAGATCGTATAATTTTTTTATCTAACCTTGTTCCGCAGCTTTTTTAGCTACGGAACTTTTTTTTATATCTTCGCCGCACATTTACCTTCTTTATGCAGCATTTAGCCAAGATCTTCTCCGGCACGGGGTCCCAATACCTTGCCGAGAAAATTGCACAGCAGTTCGGCACCCCTATGGGAAAGGTTAATATTCAACGGTTTAGCGATGGGGAAATCCAGACGACCTTTGATGAGAGCATCCGGGGTGATATGGTCTTCCTTGTACAAAGCACGTTTGCTCCCGCGGAGAACCTGCTGGAGCTGTTATTAATGATCGATGCTGCCCGCCGGGCGTCCGCCTACAAGGTGGTAGCGGTGATCCCTTATTATGGGTATGCCCGTCAGGATAGAAAGGACAAGCCACGGGTGGCAATAGGTAGTAAATTGATAGCCAATATGTTAGTGGCTGCGGGTGCGGACCGGGTCATCACGATGGACCTGCATGCTCCCCAGATCCAGGGGTATTTCGATATCCCGGTGGACCACCTGGACAGCAGCGCTATTTTTATCCCTTACATTGAGCAACTTAAGGTGGAAAATCTTACCTTTGCGGCCCCTGACGTGGGTAGTGCCAATCGTATCCGGGAGATCGCCAGCTATTTCAATGCGGAAATGGTGATCTGTGACAAGCACAGGAAGAGGGCCAATGAGATCGCGAGCATGGTGGTCATCGGGGATGTAACGAACAAGGACCTTGTGCTGATAGACGACATCTGCGATACGGGGGGGACCCTGGCGAAATCCGCCGGTCTTTTGAAAGAGAAGGGAGCCAGGAGTGTAAGGGCGTTATGTACGCATCCGGTGCTTAGCGGCAAGGCGTATGATAATATAGAGAACAGCGTACTGGAAGAGCTGGTGGTGTGCGACACGATACCGCTGAAGCGTCCGAGCCCGAAGATCAAGGTGTTGAGCGTTGCGGAGCTGTTTGCGGTGGCTATCCGCAATGCCCATGAGAACAGGAGTATCACGGGGCTGTTCATTCACTCCCAGCTGAGGAATAAGTAAGAGGTAATTTATAAACAAACATAAACAATGAGAACGATTACAATCGAAGGACAACTCAGGACCGAATTGGGCAAACAAGCCACCCGCCAACTTCGCTCTGAGGAAAAAGTGCCCGGTGTAATTTACGGGGGTGCAAAGGAGGTGAACTTCTCAGCTCTTGCGACATCTTTCAAATCACTGGTCTACACACCTGATTTCCAACTGGCCGAGATCAAGGTAGATGGCAAGTCCTACAAATGTATCCTGAAGGACCTGCAGTTTGACAAGGTGACGGATGAGCTGATACATGCGGACTTCCTTGAGCTGGTGGAAGACAAGAAGGTGATAGCTACCATTCCCCTTAAATTCACTGGTGCTGCAAAAGGCGTAAAGGATGGCGGTAAGCTCATCACGAAGATGAAGGCTTTAAAAGTGAAGACTTTTCCAAAGTATCTGAAGGAAAATATTGAAGTCGATCTGACCGGGCTGGAATTGAACGGCAACGTACGGGTAGAGGATGTGAAAGCGGAGAACTATGAGATCCTGAACTCTCCCCGTATCCCTATCGCTTCGATCGTACTGACGCGTCAGTTGAAACAGGAAGAGGCTGCTGCGGCTCCGGCTGCCGGCGGTGCTGCTCCTGCTGCCGCTGCTCCTGCCGCGGCTAAACCTGCGGCCGGCGGTAAGAAGTAAAGTAATTTATTAGTAAGAACCCGGTTAGAGAATTAACCGGGTTTTTGTTATTTTTAATCCCCTTTGTCTGTCCCTCGCTTATGGCTAAGTATCTCATCGTGGGATTGGGTAATATCGGGTCTGATTACGCAGGTACCCGGCACAATATTGGTTTTGATGTTGTAGATTCACTGGTTAAGAAGCATGAAGGAGCGTTCCGACTGGATCGCTTAGCCGAAGTCGCGGAGATCAGATGGAAAGGGCAGGGCCTGGTCTGTATCAAACCTACCACCTTTATGAATCTTAGCGGCAAGGCTGTGAAATACTGGATAGACAAGGAGAAGGTCGCCCTGGAAAATGTGCTGGTCATCGTCGATGAGCTGGCGCTGCCTCTGTCGAAATTCAGGCTCAGGCCGGGAGGGAGCGCAGCGGGTCATAACGGGCTGCGCAGCATCGAGGAGGTGTTAGGGACCAGTAGTTACCCCAGATTACGTTTTGGCATCGGTAATAATTTCCCCAGGGGAAGACAGGTGGATTTTGTACTGGGACGATGGAGTGAAGATGAGCTGCCCCTGGTGAAGCAGAAGGTCGAAAAGTCGGTGGAATTGGTTGAAAGCTTTGCCACCAGCGGGATTGAGAGGACTATGAATCAGTACAATAATTTGGATTTTACGTTATGATTTGTAAAGGGGAATCTTTATTTTCGCATAAATATTGCATTCATCCCTAATGAGTAGATATTTCAATATTCAATATTCCTGTGCTGGTACCCGGGGTCTTTTCAGGCTGAATGAAAACTGGTTTAAAGAATTTTCTATTTAAAAACCCTGATTGAATATGAAAATATTCTGTGTTGGCCGTAACTATGTGGCTCATGCCAAGGAATTAAATAATGAGATCCCGGAAGAGCCTATCATATTTATGAAGCCTAAGAGCGCATTGCTGCAAGCACATACGCCATTCTATTACCCGGAATTTACCAACGAATTGCATTATGAATGCGAGCTGGTGCTGCGCATTTCCAAGAACGGCAAATATATCCAGGACCGTTTTGCCAGTAAATATTATGATGCAGTTACCGCGGGCATTGATTTCACCGCCCGTGATATCCAGAATGAGCTGAAGGAAAAGGGACTTCCCTGGGAAAAGGCCAAAGCATGGGATAACTCGGCAGCCATCGGCAAATGGATACCTCTTCAGAATGTAAAGAATAAGAAAGACCTCAATTTCTGTCTTTATAAGAACAAGGAGCTGGTGCAGCAAGGTAACTCCAGCCTGATGATCAATAGCTTTGACAAGGTGGTGGCCTATATATCGAATTATTTCTCCGTCAATATCGGGGACCTTGTATTCACGGGTACGCCGGCGGGTGTCGGCGAGTGCGTGGTAGGCGATGAGCTGGAGGCATTTATTGAGGACGATAGCTTGCTGACCGTTGAAATAAAATAATTTTATCGTCGTTTGATCAATGCCATTCTGTACT
>DASZVM010000118.1:0-2538 GCA_035547295.1 Puia sp.
TCATGGAATATACAATGGACCACAGCCTGCTCCTGCAGGAAACAGAGGGTTTTATAAAAGCCACCGGCAGACTGAAAGTGGTCAACATAAATAAAATCGTACAGCGTATCGATGGTACCGGGAATTATTTTATGCCTGTATCGCTGTTGCGCCCCCGGTTCCTTGTCCCCAGGGCAGCAAGACCCTGTGTGGAGGTCCGGGTATACTATGTTACAAAAACATTCTTTAACGAAGTGTTGCTTACGGCTTATAAGACAGTAAGGGACAATGAGACATTTTTCCTGGAACATGCCTATCATCAGGCAATCGCCCGGAGCCCCCGGTTCATAGAAAAGGTAAAATGCTTTCCCGTCGCGCCTGAGATCACAGGCATGTCAGGCTCCAACGGGTGGATATTCAAAGAACGGAGCAGGCCAAAAAAAATGCTGATCAGGCTGGTTTCCCATCTGGGTTATATCCGACCCATCTGGTAAGGCGCCCGTTCCTTCTGATATAAAAAATGCAGGAAATGGACAAGGTACAGGTGGTCTCCCGGTACAGCTAACGTCTCCTCCCCGATGGTCTCTCCCCACAACAGCATATGGCTCCCCAGATCGATGTTCCGGGTTATATGCACCTCCTTATAACTTTCCGCCACACCAGGGATATAAAACTCAAAATTCTTACTTGGTCCGACACTGAAAGGCAGCTCATCCAGCGCCGGTGGAAGATTGCTGTGATGCTTGCCCAGCTGGTATATTATCTTCTCATATTTATCCGGCACTTCGCATACCGCCAGTTTACCCGTCTCCAGGATCCGCTTAAGAGAGGTGTTGGTATGGCGCAATCCAAAGACATACCGGCCATGGGCAGGAATATCCCCCAGCAGGTCCATAGGGAAAATATTGAAATAACCGTTTTGCCGGAAGGTCACCAGCCGTATCCGCCTTGGATAGCTGTATGCGGCAACAAAAGACTTAAACCGGTGAAACGACAATCCCCCTCTCCGGTAGTACCTGTAATAAAGCAGCCAGGTTTTGATAAAATTCAATTGGTAAATACCGCTTTTCTTCAGCTTCATTAAATAAAGGGAACCTGCCTGTTCCTCTATGCGTCCGCGGAGCTCCAGCGTAATATCGACCTCCCTGTCCCCGATGTACATATGACACTCCCGGCAGCCCTGGCTGTCAAAGCCCCTCTCCTTTTCCACCCATATCCCAAATACGATGGGCTCGATACACAGCAGCCAGTGATCTTTGGAAATATCTATCCGTACTCCTGCAATATCCAGGTATACTTTTTCCTGTATATCGTCGGGCACCGTTATTTTAGCATATTCGCTAAAGACGGTATCCCCCATCAGCATTTTTCTAATCCTGCTTTTCATTCCTTATCAGATGTATGAGCATAAAATCATAGTTTCCCATCAGATCATGACCGGCATAGGTAAAATAGGGTACGGATGCTTTTTTAATACGTTTTAATGAATGTACGAACACCGTCTGGCGCTGTCCATTCTCATAAGGGATATACATGACGAACTGATCTCTGAAAAAAAGGGAGGTAATAGCATTTCTACGGTGCCATTTCATTCTTTTTCTAAAACCCAGCCGGAGGATCATCAGTACAAAATGCCCGCCGGGTTTGAGCACCTTCCCCACATTCCGGAATAAAAGTTCGAGGTCCGGGATATAGTTCAACGCGCCAAAGTTTGAAAGCACGGCATCGCAGGGCTGCGTAAAAGGAAGCTTCTTATCCCACCGGGTAAAATCAACGCTGTCATCTTCGAGAAAAGTTATAGCGTTGCTGCGAAGGATGGTATCGTTGTAATGGATCGCTTTCTCCCGCATCGGGACGGAAGGCTCGCAGAACAGCACTTGATATGACCGGGTCAGCCAGTCCAGGTCAAGCCCTGTGCCTCCGCCAAAATCAAGCACATATCCCGATGACAGGAGGCTGCTTAGCTTCTCCTTCACCTGCTGCCGGAGGACCTTATTGGCCGGGTCCTTGTCCATGGTATGATCATAGGTGTCCGCGGCCTGGTCGTGATAGGCCTGATTTTCCGCTGTTACCTTTTCATATCCGGACTTATACTGCATATATCGTCATTTATCAAACAATTGAAGCACCTCCTTTACCGTATCTTCCATAAGATAAGGACAAACGGAAGTATATTCCGTATCCCGTGACGACAAAAGCGCTTTCGCTTTTTCGGTCATCTCTTCCTTTGTACCTACAATATGCCAGTGAGGGATGTCCTGCTTCATGGGCCTGACAAAGCTGATGACATGCGCTCCCGCATACAATGCTTCCAAACAGACGACGCCAAACCCCTCGTAATTGGAAGTATGTAATAGTACCTTTGTACGCTGCATATACCTCAGCACCTCCCGGTGCGGTGTCTCTCCCATCAGGGAGAAATGATCTTCCAGTCCTGCCTCCCGTATCAAGGCTTCTATCCACTGCTTATCCTCTCCTTCCCCGCAATGCAACCCTCTGATGTCCGGAAAGGACGGTCGCAGCGACCCGATGATATCCACCAGGAGATCATATTGTTTA
>DASZVM010000119.1:0-4501 GCA_035547295.1 Puia sp.
ATCATTCCTAATCCACCTGCGTTGGGAGTATGAGAATCTGTTCCGATCATCATACCTCCGGGAAAAGCATAATTCTCCAATACAACCTGGTGAATAATGCCTGCACCGGGTTTCCAGAAGCCGATGCCGTATTTATTGGAAATGGAGGCGAGAAAGTCGTATACTTCTTTATTTACGTCCTTGGCGGTGGCCAGGTCGGCCGCGGCGCCTGTCTTTGCCTGGATGAGGTGGTCACAATGTACGGTGGAGGGAACGGCTACCCTGTCACGTCCGCAGGTCATGAACTGCAGCAGGGCCATCTGGGCGGTGGCGTCCTGCATGGCTACGCGGTCCGGCGCGAAGTCTACATAATCTTTGCCTCTTTCATAGGCCCGTGCAGGGGACTCGAAGAGATGTGAGTACAGTATTTTTTCAGCGAGCGTGAGGGGAGTGCCTACCAGCTTACGGGCGGCGTCCACCTTGGCAGGCATGCCTCCGTATAACTTTTTAATTAGATCCAGATCAAAAACCATGATAAATTGTTTTTATATGTTAATTCTTCAGTGCTAGTTGCTGCCTGAAATCTGAGTCGCCGGGCTTCTACCGGCACCAAAGGTGCCTGGCAGGGCCTATGATGGCCCTTCGGGCGGCGGGCCGGTGGCCCGCCAAAATTACCAAAAAATGGCGTTAATGTGGCAATATGATGCTAGGGGGATCGTCGTTTTTTTTTAAATTAGCGGTATGAACAGACTGAAGCATTTCATCGAATGGCAGGCATTCGGGGTGTGTTCGGCCATCGGGCAAAGGATGGGCGTTGCCACCTCCCGGATCAGGACCTGGTTCATCTATATCTCGTTTCTGACGATGGGTTCTCCTCTGATCGTTTATTTTATCCTGGCCTTCTGGATGAACATCAAAAGGTATATTCTTTCTGCGCGCAGAAACCCCGTGAAATATCTTTAGCTGCTGCCTCATCGGCTGGCAATATTTCGTAACTTACCGAGACGGCTATGGCCGTATTGTGTCGAAAAGCGCAAATGTTCCAATTTGACTTCTCATACACGGATTATGAGCTGTTGCAGAACGACCTGGCTCAACGGCTGAATGCCCGGGTGGTGAATCACAAGCTGATCTTCCCCGAGGCGGTTGCAACCGGCAGTCTCACCTTTGTCCGTCTGCCAAACGGGATCAATGTAAATATCATCAACTGCAGATTCAACCAGGACTGGTTCCTCCTCAGAAGGAAGATAAAAGAAGAGTACTATACGCTCCGGTTTCACGAACTGACCATTCCGGATACGCTGGAGATCAGGATCGGGAAAGAGCGGCTGAAGGAATCCAACACGACCCGCTCGATCGCGTATCTCACCAATACTTTGTCGGAATGGGCTTATCTGGGAGCACAGGGTACTGTGTACAAAGGGATCGATGTCCTCTTCGATGCGAAATGGCTGGGGGATTATCTGGGAGTGAAGAACATCGATGATGTGCTTTCCACCTATCTTTCCCTGCAGGTGGAGAATGTTCATACAGAGCCCCTGGACAGCGAGTACCGGCGGCTCATCCAGGAGATCATGGAGGTGGACGACGAGAACCCCCTGCGGCTGGCCATTATTCAAAACAGGGTGATGTTCCTTATCGAAAGGTTTTTTACCCGTGTCTACCAGCGGAGAAAGAACTCTCATTTCGATATCCCTTTGTCAAAGACGGATATCGACCGGATGATGCAGGTGGAAACGGCATTGACAAGGGACATTTTTGAACCGGCGCCTACCATCAGCCAGCTGGCGAAAATGGTGTCGATCAGCGAATCGAAGCTGAAAAAGGATTTCAAGCTGATCTATGGACTTCCTGTATACGAGTATTTTCAGAAGATCAGGATGCAGGCTGCAAAAGATAAGCTGCTGTCCGGCAGCCATTCGGTGAAAGAGGTGGCCATGGAGCTGGGCTATTCCAATCTGAGCAATTTCACTATCGCTTTTAAAAAAGAATTCGGGCTCCTGCCCAGCAAGCTTTTGAGCCCTAACTGATCAACTGTGAAAGCATAAAAACATTTACAGCTATTTTTATCTCTTTTTTGGGTGTATAATAGGGAGAGCGAGAGGTAACTTTGCATAAAGTTTGTGTACGACACTGCGCAAATGCTTCTTTGAAGCGATTTTGATGTCCCGTTTTTAATTCCTCGTTTCCAGAAAGACCAGCCCTCTATTCAGTACCCTTTAGAAAATACTATCCCTGGAATGCTGAAACCACCTGACGGAGTTTTACCAATTGTTCCAGTAATCCCTGAAGCAGATCCAACCTGAGCATATTGGCGCCATCGCTTTTTGCTATGGAAGGATTGGGGTGCGTCTCTATGAACAGACCGTCAGCACCGGTGGCAATTGCAGCCTTTGCGATCGTTGAGATCAGCTGTGGGTTGCCGCCGGTGACCCCGCTGGTCTGGTTAGGCTGCTGGAGGGAATGCGTACAATCCATGACCACGGGGGTCCCATGTTCCCGCATCCACGGAATATTGCGATAATCGACTACCAGGTCCTGGTAGCCGAAAGTGGTGCCTCTTTCGGTAAGGAGGATCTTTTCATTACCCGCACGGCGTATTTTTTCCACTGCAAACTTCATTGCCGGTCCGCTGAGGAACTGTCCTTTTTTCACGTTGACCACCTTGCCTGTTCCTGCCGCGGCTATCAGCAGGTCTGTCTGTCTGCAGAGGAAGGCGGGTATCTGTAAGATATCGATGTATTTTGCCGCGAGGGCGGCTTCATCATGCGCATGGATGTCGGAGGTGGTCGGTACCTTATAGGTTGCGCCTGCTTTTTGGATAAGGGACATGCCGCTGTCATCGCCGATGCCGGTGAAGGAGCCTGCGCTCGTACGGTTGGCTTTCCGGTAGGAGGCTTTAAAGACATAGGGGATGCCCAGGTTGCGACAGATGGTGGAGACCTTGTCCGCCACTTCCATCACCAGTTCTTCACTCTCCACTACACAGGGGCCGGCGATGAGGAAGAAGTTTTTCTTGTCGTAGGATTGATGCTGAAATAGTTGATGCAGGAATTCCATAGGGGGCAAAGGTAGGAGATTTCACCGGATCGTGATCGTCAGACAGGAGTTGGGACAGACAGGAGGGCCGTTGGTCAAAAAAAGCCGGGGGACTCATGGCCGCATGCAGGCTGAAGTGTACTTTTGCGCCCTAAAACTCACCAATGACGAAAGAAAAAGTCCTGGTCATCGGGGCCAGCGGTCAAATAGGCGTGGAGCTTACACTGGCCCTGCGTAAAATATACGGGAATTCCAACGTAGTGGCTTCGGACCTCCGGGAGGAGAACGAACTGCTGAGAGGGTCGGGTCCCTATGTATCCCTGGATGTAATGAACAAGGAGATGCTGCATGTGCAGGTGATCCGTCAGAATATCACCCAGATATACCTGCTGGCGGCCATCCTTTCGGCCACGGGTGAGAAGAATCCCAACCTGGCCTGGCATTTGAACATGCAGGGCCTATTGAATGTGCTGGACATAGCCAGGGAGGAAAAGCTGCACAAAGTGTACTGGCCCAGCAGCATTGCCGTATTTGGACCTACTTCGCCCAAAAAGGATTGTCCGCAGCGTACCATTATCGAGCCCAGCACGGTGTATGGCATCAGCAAGTATGCGGGGGAGTTCTGGTGCAATTATTTTTTCGAACGTTATGGCGTAGATATACGAAGCATCCGATACCCTGGGCTTATCAGCTATAAGTCGGCGCCGGGCGGCGGTACTACGGACTATGCGGTGGAGATCTTCCACGAAGCGCTGGAGGAAGGGGCATACACCTGTTTTTTGAAGGAGGATACTTATCTGCCCATGATGTATATGCCGGATGCCATTCGTGCGACCATCGAGCTGATGGAGGCGCCGTCGGACAATCTGACTGTACGTACGAGCTACAATGTATCGGGCATGAGCTTTTCGCCAAAGGAGATCGCTGCGGAGATCAAGCAACATATGCCGAAATTCACCATCGACTATAAGCCGGATTACCGTCAGCAGATAGCCAACAGCTGGCCGCAGAGCATCGATGACAGCGTTGCGGGGGCGGATTGGGGCTGGAAGCCGGAGTACAACCTTTCGCTGATGACAAAGGATATGCTGGAGAATCTTCGATAAAAAATTTATTTTATTATCAGTAGTTTTGAAATATACCCGATATCACAAATAATTGCAATTGACGGAAGGCAATATGCGATCAGGGATCAATTTGGTCAATGCGAGAGAATAATCATACGGAGTTTAAAAGCAGCTTCTCAGATGCTGTTATTGAAACATTGACAGCCTTTGCCAATACCAAAGGCGGCAGGGTACTGATTGGAATAGATGATATGGGCAAGCCGATTCACGGCTTTACATTAGGTCGGGAAAGCTTGCAAAAGTGGGTAAATGAGGTGAAAAATAAAACACAGCCAAGCATTATGCCGGATGCTGAGGTAGTCCGGGTAAAAGGAAGTAAGGTAGGTGAGCTTTCTGTAAAAGAATTTCCAGTCAAG
>DASZVM010000120.1:0-7922 GCA_035547295.1 Puia sp.
ATCTCTTGGCCAGGGCCTGGAACTCTGCAGGAGGAATATTATTGGGATCAAAGTTGGCCTGGGGGAACCGGAATAATAACATGAATTCTTTCATCTTGCTTTCTTTAAATTTTTAAGAAGAGTATTTGTACACTCTTATAATGACCAGGCCGGGAGAAATTGGACATCCCGGAAGAAAATTTCCGTAAATTTACTTAATACATTGACTATTAGCTATTTCAGCTTTTTTTCCTGCACGGATGACATGCTCACTTTCCCATCCGGAGCAATGTTGCCTGTCATATACCGGATATACCGCTTCATCGTGCTTTTTTTTGGACCTGATCCATCACAAGTGCAGCTTTTGATCGAATCCACGGCATAAATGCTCATGTCCTTCCTGATATAGACATACTCATCGCAGGTGAAACAACAATCCGAACCGCATCCCCCCACGCTTAAATGTTCCTCGCTGATCTTCTGACCACTCTTTGTAAATGTCGTCAGAACCGGCGTATATATTTCCGCGGGGGCAAGCCAGACAAGCTGGATATTCGTGGAAGTATCAGGCAGCATTCCATAGGCCCAGGTCTCATTGGGATACCCCGAATTGATAAAGAGCGTGTCATTTCCCGTGATCTTCCGGAGGGCCGAGGTCGATTGGATATCCAACGTCTTAATGACAAGGGGCAGCGGCAGGGGCCTGAATTTTTTTATAAACTTCCCGAACTGTACCCTTTTGGCAACGTCAGGGGATATTTTTTTGTTGCTGACAGCGGTTTTCTTGTGGTGCTTATTATTTGAGCTATCTTCAGTACAGCCAATAACCAGTAAAAAGCAAAAAAGGGTCAAAATCCTATACATATGCGTAAATATACACTTTTAGCTATTATCCTTTCAGGCTGCATCCTGCAGGCCTGTAACCCCCGGCCATCCGCATCCGTACCCATCGCCGGCACCTGGCGGCTGGTATCCGGAACCACCATCACCCGCGGGGTCAGCTCCGTCACCGACTATACAAAGGACATCAGCATGATCAAGATCATCAACGAATCCCACTTTGCTTTTTTAAAGCACGATCTCAACAGTCCCAAAGATTCGTCCAACCATTTCGATGCAGGCGGCGGCAGCTATACCTTGTCCGGCGATCAATATACCGAGCACCTGAATTATTACTCCGATCGTAACTGGGAAGGCAAAACATTCCAGTTTACCGTCAGTATCAACAATGACACCCTTGTTCAGCGTGGCATGGAAAAGGTAGAAAAGGAAGGCATCGACCGGGAGATCATCGAGCGGTATGTCCGGGTGAAGCAAGTCCCCTAGTCTTTTATAAACGACAGCCGTACATTGGCATATGCCGGCTTCTGCAGCTGCAGCTTCAGCCCCCTGAAACTTTCATAGGGCCCTTTTGTCGCAAACATATTGACCAGCCAGGCCGGGATATTTCCGCCAGGGTCCACATGCAGGGTATATAATATCTTCACTGTATGACGACCAGCAGGTGTAAGCACCCATTTACCTTCAGATTTTCTGACACGCACGATCCCTTCCTTTACGGGAACCAGGTCCGGCGCAGTGGGGCCATAAACAGTGACCACCTTTGTCTGCGGGTCCTGCACTGTTATAAGATGAGCAATAAAATCCCTGTTGCTGGCCGGCCAGGGAATGCTCACTTCGGAATAATAATACAATTCGGATGGAGAGACCTGTTTTAACAGTATACAGGACTTGGTGCTATACACCCACTCAGGCGCTGTTTTTATATCCAGCAGGACGGCGACCATCTGCGAAAGGGTGGCATTTACCTCGCATTCCACTTTTATTGCTTTGAATTTGGAGTCCGGCAACGACCGTAAGTATATTGCGACACCATCCTTATCGGACTTTAGCTTCCAATCTTCCTGTCCGGATATTCTGCCGGTGGCGGCGGAAAAGACAAATGCTATGAGAAAGGCAATCTTTCTATTCATATTAAATAAATCCATACTTAGTAATAAAATACGAGCTTTCTATAAATCCTGTCTGTCTAAGCAAAATACGATTTTTTGTCATTCACCAGCTGATCGTTAAGGATATATTACCGACCGTCTGGTCTGAAACATCATGGATCAGGGGGGACAATTCCTTTTGAATAAAAGAGAGGCTTACATTTCCCGCTACCAGGACGAGCCCCGCATCGACTGTCCCCGTGATCTTCCTTAAGGAAGGGCTTTGCCCCTTGCTGTCAATGCCTGCATAATAGCTGCTTTTTCCACTGAAGATCCCCCCCTGTATCAGGGCATTATACGACCACCATTGCACGGCCGGCTTTATAAAAAAATAATATTGCAGACGCCGGCCCTTTCCCCTGGCCGAAGCGAACTGATCGATATAGCTGCTGAAAAAAGGCCGCATATTCCCGGCACGCAGCAGAAGATGCAGGGAGACGCCGTCAAGCATGGTACCTGCCTGCACCTGCCCGCCCCCCATAAGCTCAAAGGCGCTGCCCGGCTGCCAGATCATCTTCCAGGCCTGCAGATTGATATTCAGCAGCACGTCGTTGGGCATCTGCTTATCCCAGCCCCGGGGTTTTGTATAGCCGATAATACTGTGCGCCCAGGTCTGGAACTGTCTGCCTAAGGCCAAAGGCCCTATTACACCCGCTGTTATCTCCGTTTGAATAGCCAGTTCCCGGCCAGGATGGGTAGAATACATTCCATGTGAAGCAACCAGCGCGGCGGCATATGGCCAGTCATTCTTATCCGGCTCGGGCTTTGAAATATCTTTCGGACCAAGCATCACCTGCATGAGACTATAGCTGTATGTATCGACGGCGCCCGCTCCTGCAGTGGGGAACCATTTGTCCAAAAAAAAATGAGAAGGGGTCTTCTTCAGGTAGAAATAGTCAAAGCGGGTGCCATTGGTATATCCCTTATCGGTCCCTTTGCCGGCGATATTGATAAAATCATTGTCCTCGTATATCCTGAAAAGATGGTCCGGCTGCGAAAATGCCTTACTGCCAACTCCGCCGACCAGCATCATCCAAACGATTAAAAATTTCACCAGCCTGTACCTGCGCATGTATCTCTTTCAGGATAAAGTTCAAAACTTATGCCATGGCGGACGCGATCAGCAATTTGCCACGCTAAGCAGCTTAAGGACATCCATCACAATGATCTTCCGCCCCTTTGTCGTAATGATCCCCTCCTCTCTCAGTTCAGCCAGGGCCCGCAGTATATTTTCCCTTGCCGAGCCGACCAGGCTGGCCAGGTCATCTCTCGACATGTTGATCTCCACGGGCATGCCGGGTTGAAAGTCGATCTTATATTTTTCTCTCAGGATGATCAATTGAATAGCCAGCCGTTCGCGGACAGGCCGGTGGGCAAACAGTGTTATGCTGTTGATAAGAACGGCGAATTCGTGGCTCAGCGTCTTTAATAGACGTCTGTTCAGGACAGGAGACTTTCTCAGCGTCTCCAAAAAATCCTCCTTGGGGATAAACCCTATTTTGCTTTCTTCCAGCGCAGCGGCAGAATCAGGGAACCTTTCCTCTTCCAGGATAGCATGGTACCCTATCAGCTCGCCTGCATTAGCTACATAAATTATCTGATCCTTTCCTTCCTTATCTGTCTTGAACTTTTTTGCCATGCCTGTCATGATAAAGAAGATACCGGTAGGATAAGCCCCTTCCCGGAACAGGATCTCCCCTTTGCTGTATTTGTGTATGCTTTGGTGAGCGGTCAGCATCTCCATATCCGCCTCCGGTAACCCGGCCAGGATGGACTGGCTCTTAAAATCCCATTTATCTATCGGGAAGATATCTCTTATGCTCATGGTTATCCTAAAATTACATTTTTAAAGTGATATTGATCACTTTTTGGAGTAATGGGAATTACGCCGCAGGCCATACAAAGAATATAACTTTGCGTACTCTATATCATGAATGATCAATATCAATTAATGCCAGTGGACCACTGGTTCTCGACGGATGAGCAATTCAATTACCTATATCCCGCATCGATCCGGACGTTTGCCGCCAAGCACTGGACACCTTTGCATATAACGCAACGCGTCGTACGTTATCTTACTCCTACGGATAATGCCAGTGTATTGGACATCGGCAGCGGTGTGGGAAAGTTCTGCCTGGCGGCAGCCTGGTCTATGCCCTCCGCCTTTTTCACGGGCATCGAGCAGCGAAAGAGCCTCATATCGCACGCCTATACCGCGCAAGCGATCCTCAAGCTGAAAAACGTGCAGTTCATACATGGGAATTTCACCCGTCTGAACTTCGATAGATTCGACCATTTTTATTTTTATAACTCGTTTTATGAGAACCTCGCCGGTACGGAGAAGATCGACGATAGCATAGCATACTCTCCCGAGCTGTACGATTATTATAATCACTACCTGTACAAGAAATTGGATGAAAGACCTGCGGGCACAAGATTGGTGACCTATCACAGCCTGGAAGCAGAAATCCCGCCGGCCTATCTTCTGGTGGAGACCCATGTAAACGATCTCTTAAAATTCTGGATAAAGTCATGAGCGCAGGTAATATGTTCAAGCCCAAGCTGCTGGAACTGGCGGGCAATTACAGCCGGAGCCAGCTCGGCAAAGACATAATGGCCGGCACGATCGTAGGCGTGGTCGCCCTGCCACTGGCCATTGCTTTTGCCATAGCGTCGGGCGTTTCCCCCGAGAAGGGGCTGTTTACCGCCATCATCGCCGGATTCATCATTTCCGCGCTGGGTGGCAGCCGGGTACAGATAGGCGGGCCTACAGGCGCATTTATAGTAATTGTTTACGGTATCGTACAGCAATATGGGGTGAATGGACTTATCATCGCCACCTTTATTGCAGGCGTCCTGCTGATCATCCTTGGATTTGCCCGGATGGGATCGGTCATCAAATTTATCCCGCATCCGCTGATCGTAGGTTTTACCAGCGGCATCGCCCTGATCATCTTTTCTTCGCAGGTAAAGGACCTCCTGGGTCTTACAATGGGCGCGGTGCCGGCGGATTTCACCGCCAAGTGGAAAAGCTATGCCGCGCATATGACCTCCGCCAATGTACAGGCTGTGATACTTTCACTCGTAACGATCTCCATCATCATCTTTTGGCCCAGGATAACACATAAGATCCCGGGCTCGCTGATTGCGATCCTCGTGACAACGATCGCCGCATCCGTATTGCACCTGCATGTCGAAACCATCGGCAGCCGGTTTGGCTCCATCCCCTCTACCTTTCCGTCCCCCTCCGTGCCGCGGCTGGACCTCGATACGATAAGACAGCTGATCCGGCCGGCTTTTGCCATTGCGCTATTAGGAGGTATTGAGTCCCTTCTGTCCGCCGTAGTGGCCGATGGCATGATCGGCGGCAACCATCGCTCCAATATGGAGTTGGTGGCGCAAGGGACAGCCAACATCTTTTCATCTGTTTTCGGTGGTATTCCCGCCACCGGGGCCATTGCACGCACCGCTACCAATATAAAGAACGGCGGACGTACCCCTATCGCCGGCATGACGCATGCGCTTATCTTGCTGCTGATCATGCTTTGTGTAGGCAAATGGGCGATCTTCATCCCTATGTCCACCCTGGCCGGGATATTGGTGGTGGTTGCCTACAACATGAGCGAATGGGAAAACTTTATTTCGGTGCTCAAAGGCTCGCGCAGCGATGCCGCCGTCCTGCTTACCACCTTTTTTCTTACTGTGCTGGCGGACCTTACCGTCGCCATCGAGATCGGTATGGTCCTGGCCGTTTTCCTCTTCATGCGCAGGATGATACAGTTCAGCGACACGGGGGTACTGACAAAACAGGCGGATGATGCAGTCGATGACAGCAGCTATACCCTGCCTGAAAATGTCGAGGTCTTCGAAATAACAGGCCCATTTTTTTTCGGCGCCGCATATAAATTCAAAGATGCCATCAGGTTTATTGAAAAAAACCCAAAAGTCATCGTCATACGCATGCGGAAAGTGCCCATCATCGATGCAACGGGCATCAAAACGCTTAAAGAGGTCCATAGGGACTTCAAACGCCGCGGCATCAGGGTCATCTTGTCGGAAGTACACAGCTCCCAGGTGATGCAGGAGCTGAAGGATGCCCGGCTTCTCTTCTCCATCGGCAAGGCCAATGTAACGGACAGCTTCGAGGCTTCATTAAAAAGATGTAAGGAGTTATATGAAAAATAAACCCGGCAAGGCTGTCGAGCTTACGCTGCAAACCCTGGAAGACCTCCGGAACAGGGGATTCCAGTATGTACGCGTGGACGCATTTACACAGGATAATCGCCCGGATTATATGGAACCTCATTATTTCGTATTGGAGCCGATCATCGATATTCGGGATGATGTTTCCCAAAAAGGGATCTACGAGCCTATCAACAGCAAGCTCCTGGCTGAATGGGCCAGCCTTCCCCATGAAGGCGTTAAAATATATGTATCAATGAAATAATATATCATTAAATTTAGCCGCAAAACACACGCCGGCTAAATTTCATGACACAAGGGAGCAGCCATATATTCGAAATAAAAAAATGGAGAAAGCACGGCCGCATCGGGGAAATGCCCGGCTCGATCATCATCGGCCGGGATGCCCTGAAACCAAAGATCTCCATTTTCTCCTACAACAAGACAGAAATTAAGGAAGTACAAAACGATGACATAGATCTTGTCCTGGATCACGTCAAACGATCTCCTCAGTACATCCACTGGATACAGATCCAGGGCATCGGAGATGCGGAGCTGGTAAACAAGATAGGCGCCGGTCTTTCCGTCAACGCGCTGGTGCTGGAAGATATCACGGACACCACCCAACGGGCCAAATATGACGAGTATGACAACTTTATCCTGGCCATCAGCCGGCTGTTGATATACAATGAAAATCATCAGATAGCCAATACCCAATTCTCCATACTGATAAAGGACAATCTCCTTATCAGCTTCCAGGAGACCTATGACGAGCACTTTGCCGGGCTAAAAAGCAGGCTGAGGACATCCAAGGGCATCATACGGGAAGAAGGCGCGGGTTATTTATTTTATGCCCTGATGGACACCCTGTTCGACAGGTATTTTGCGCTGTTGGATCAGCTGGATGAATCGCTGGAGCAATGCGAGGGGGATATCAACCGGAAGCCACGCCGGCAGAATATGTTCGATACCCAGCGGATAAAACGCCTGCTGATCATGATGCAGCGGGCCATCGGCCCGGAAAGAGATAAAATGAACGAGATCCTTCGTTCCGAACACTCCCTCATTACGGCCCACGACAAGATCTATTTCAGGGACGCTTATGACCATTGCATCGATATTATCGAAACCATAACAAGCTTCAAGGAGCTGGCGACCAATTTGACGGAGATCTATCTTTCGACGGTGAACAACCAGATGAACGACGTCATGAAGATCCTGACCATTATTTCGTCCATTTTCATCCCCCTCACCTTTATTGCGGGGGTCTACGGGATGAACTTCGCCTGGCAGGACCCACTCACGGGTAAGCTACTGCCGCATAACATGCCTGAGCTGCATAACCCTCATGGATATACGTATGCATTGGCGGCAATGGCGGTGATCGCAGTCATGCAATTGATCATTTTCTGGAAGAATGGATGGTTCGACAGAATGAAATGAAAAGGCGGCCCGTGGGTATTATGTACAAACATAGAATTTCTAATTCCTAACATATACATATCCTATCGGGTACGCCTGCTCTCGATGGTATAAACAAAGCTGTCCGCCTTATAATAACCGATGTTGTATTCCATGGGCCTGTCTTCCTGGTCAAAAACATAACGCTTGCGGAACAGCACCGGGCTGCCCGTGTCTATCTCCAGCTTATTTGCAAGGAATTTATCGGCTGTCCTTGAGCTAATCTCCTCCTTGGATAGATCTGCAATCGTAGCATGCTCATTTTCAAGCATTTCATAAAGAGGCCTGGAAAAATCCTCATTCCCTGTA